>NZ_JAOARI010000033.1 GCF_025210605.1 Halodesulfovibrio sp.
AAGCCTGAAGGTTTTCTTTCTGAATAGACACGTTTTCAATGGTAGCGCTAAGGCGGTTCTGTGTGGAACCAAGTTCTGCACGGATTTTATCTTTACGACGAATCGCAATGGTAAGGTTGTCCAGAGCTTTTTTAGCTGCTTTCTGAGTTTTAATGTGGTCACCAGCTTCAAGACCAACACCAAGTGATTTTGCTGTCGCCATGTTAATATGGGTATCGTAACTATCATTTGTGGTGCTGCCTGCACCGAAGTGAACGTTAACAACTACCATATCTTCGGATTCTACCTTAAGTTGTGTGGTAGATTTTTGTGCCTGAATGCCAGCAGTACCAAGGTCAGTGTCGGTCATGCCAAGATCTAAGCCATAGTCTGTCTTGGTAATTGTAAATTTGCCACCAGTGTTATTAGAGAAGGTGTCACGTACTTTTTTGTAATCACCGTATTCAGTTGTAATACGGAATTTTTTAACATCTTCAGGAAGGTCCACTGTGGAGCCTGTAGTGGCATCAAGTGGAACGTTTTCCCATACGTTAGTAGTCTCGTTGAAGACTTCGATAAGAAAATCTTGAACAGGAGTTTTAACTGATCCATAACTGCTGGATGCAACGGACTCCACTTGTTTGGCTTTTTGGATATCACCAGTCTTTGAATTATGGGTGAAGCCCATTTTTACAGTGCCTTCAAATGGAACTTTTTCCCAGTACGCTTCAACATCATTCTTTATTTTGGCGCCTGTTATGGAAGAGTAATCAAAGCTTTTCTGTGTGGTGACTTCGTTACTTATTTTAATAGCAGTTGTTGATGCCCCACCAGTTGTTGTTTCAATTGAAAATTTGCTTGCGGAATAAGTGAAGTCTACAGTGCCGGAGTAGTCTTCGATAGTTGTTCTGTGAGTAATTCCATCGCTGTCAGTGTAAGTTATGCGGAAGTCGTCTGCGGCTGTTGTCGTTGTTGAACCTGCCTTAGCAGCAGCGGTAATGTCTTCCCAATCGCCACCAGCAGAGGGACGTCTTTCAATAATGACATTGGTTCCATCAATCGCTGTTTTCGGAATAGTACCACTAATGGCGTTAAAGTCTGTCATCTCGCCGGTTTCAAGGTTGATTTTAGCGGCATCACCTGCATTTATTTCTACGGTGTAATTAACTTTGATTAAAGGATCGCCTTCATATGTGAGGGCTTGACCTGTTAAGTTACCGGCTGGTGCCGCAAAGCTAACAATGTGTGTTTTGTCGTCTGTGGTGCGTGCTGGTAATGTGGCTGCAACACCTGAAAGCTTTGGTGAGACTACAGCATAATCTTTGCCCCAGCTTTCAGTATTGCCATCGGAGTCAATTAATGCTGCTCCAACGCTTGCAGGGTCGGCTGCACTCTGTTCAACCTCAACATCCTGACCGGAACCAGCGAGCAATTTTCTGCTGTTGAAGTCTGTATTTTGTGCCATACGAGTAATCTCGTCTGCCATCAGCTGGTATTCCTGATCGATCATTTTACGCTGAACGTCAGTGTAAGTACCGGTAGCTGCCTGTTCGGCAAGCTCTTTCATACGAATAAGCTTTGCATCGATAACGCCGAGTGCGCCATCAGCAGTCTGGATCATTGAGATACCATCGTTAGCGTTACGCAGACCCTGACCGAGGGTTTTAATATCTGCGCGCATAAGTTCACGCATTGCGAGACCTGCAGCGTCATCAGCTGCGGTTCCTACGCGGAGACCTGAAGACAGACGACGGGTAGAAGTTGCGAGTTTCCCGTATGAGCTGTTCAGGTTGCGGGTTGCGTTCATTGACATCATATTGTGATTAATAACTAAAGACATATTGTATAACCTCCATGTTCTACTTCTTTGAAGTAAGCAATGGGAGTGCCAGATTGAAAAAAGTTATTAAAAACGTGACGTTGCTGTTTGGTGGTGGTTCTTGATGGCAATCAGTAAGGAAAAATTAGGTCATTTTTTCCTTATTGTTAGGGTAAGATTTATTTTGATCTTTTCAGGCAGGCAGGATTTGCAGGGTGCATTAAAAGTACAGTGCATCAGTACTAATTAGGTAGAAATTGCCTTCTGATTTTGATGCAAGTTCTATGCAGGGGGGGCGAAGCAAGGAAATCTTTTTAAGAGTGCTGGCAAAGTTGTCGTCTTTGCATATTTTTTTGGGCAGAAACTAATATTATAGTTTTTGGATATCCAAAATAAAAAAACGGCAGAAATATGTTTCTGCCGTTTTTTTGCTCCGCTAAGCAACGAGATATAATTTGCTGTGCGATTGTCGTGCCTGTTGTAGAAGCGTGTTTCCATTAATCAGGTCTTGCTTGGTATTTTTTAGCTGCCGGAGTTGCTGCTTTGCGAGAAAGCGTTGTTGAGCCTGTTGTTGCGCATTATGCTGATCGGTGTTGTTCCAGCCTTGATGGCTAAGATTTTGCTGGGAGCCAGTTTGTATTTCAAGCCTGTCCACTTTTAGCCCTTGCGACTCAAGCGAAGTGCGCAGGGTGTGCATGTTCTCGTGAAGTGCTTTCGCTATTTCTGGATTCTCTGCATGAATGCTCGCAGCAACTTCACCACTTTTGGTTGAGACTAGAACTGATACCGGACCGAAATCGCTGGCGTTTAATTTTAAAGAGAGTTGACTCACACCATTGCGGAGAGATCTGAAAACGCCGTTCTGGATTTGTTCAATAATACTGTTACTGGCATGTCGTGTGGCAATGCTCTGGCTGAAGAAGTTTGGTGCAGTATTATCGGCTTGTCCTGTAGCGGCAGTGTTTACAGCCATACTGCCGTTATTGAAAAAGTTCATCCATGGGCTGCCGCTATGATTGTGATTGCCACTCTGTAAAGAGTTTCCGTTGGCATCTGCACTTTCGGAGTTTATCGCACCGACAACAGCTGTTGCTGTAATTGCAGTTGATTTATTGTTAGCTTCTGTGTTTGCAGGTTGACCTTGTCCATCGCCCTTGCTGTTGACGCTAGGGGCAAACCCAAGACCTTTTTCGGTAGCCTGATCTGCACGCAAAATTTTAGCAGCATTTTCTTCGTTTGTAGCGTGAATTCCTGAAGAAACTTTATCGCTATTTTCAAGGGCTTTTGCGATCAGTGGGTTGAGCTGCTGTTTGATTTCTTCCAGCAGTTTTTCACCGCTAGCATTTTGAGCATTTATGGATGAATCCAGCAGCGCTGTAAGCTGCTTAAGCTCTGAACTTCCCATCTTGCTATCTACATTCAGGATCAATGACTCAAGCTTGGCAAGAGTATTGTTGTCAAGCTGAAGTCCTTTGCCGAGGGCGTGCAGCTCTTCTTTAGTAATGGCAAGTTCGGCGTTTGGTGCTGCTTTTTTTATTGCCTCGGAAATTGCTTTCCATGCGTTATTGGTGTTCCCATCTTTTATGTCAGCAAGGACATCGCTTGACTGTGATGGATCAAGTCCGACTTGTTGCAGAAAAGAGGAAATTTTATTCTCTGCATCAGGAGAAATAGCCATGGCTTTAGGAGCAGATTCCAGCTTTGCCGCTTGTTCAAGAATGCCGAATAAGCCATCCCAAGTGAGGGCGTTATCGTCAGATTGATCTTTTAAGCGGTTAAGCGCTTCTTTGCTTACGCCAGCTTTCTCGAGTTTTTCCTGAATTGCTTTATAGTCATCTTTATTGATGGCTATTTTTTTTAGAGCAGCCATGGTGGCACGTGCAGAATCAGCTGCTTTTACACGCGCTTCGGTAGCTTTTTCTTTTTGTTTAGTACTATTTTTTTGAACAGTATCAAAAATGGCACCAAAACCAACCCCCATGGTTTTGGTGTTAGCAATAGTATTGACCTGTTTTTCAATGTATGCAGTAGGCGAAATTTGCATTATGTCTCTCCTTGCAGTGAAATAAGCAAGAAGCGTTCCATGTTTTTTATTCTTTTATTATAAGATTTTATCTGTATTTAGTGTGGGGAAAATATTGCCGTGGCTGGTTATACATGAGTGGTCGGCATTGCGTGTTGAGCGTGTCAGATGTGGGGGGAGGAGCTTTGAGTAGCGGGACAAAATTATAAAAAAGGCGGCTTTATTACAAAGCCGCCGTATCATGCTACCAACTTTTGTCTTCAGGGCGATGGATATAGAATTCCATTCTGTTGTTAAGCGCCCTGTTGGGTTCGCTCGTATTGGGAAGTAGGGGGCGTGAGTCCGCATAGCCGACTGCTTTTAGTCGTGTTGAAGATAGACCTGACTTGTTCATAATGGCACGCAGTAGTGCGGCAGCTCGCGCTGAAGATAATTCCCAGTTCGTAGGGTAGGCGCTTGAGCCTTCTTGCGTATTGGAAGTATGCCCACGTACTACCATATTTACTGTATGTTTTTTGAGAACATCAATTGGTCCATTCAAAAGCTGTTCGCTGCCTGGTTTCATTACTGCTGAGCCAGGTGCAAAAAAACTATTTACAGGAATGCGGAGAACCAGACCTTTGCTGTCACTTGTTACAGTTGCAACTTTTTGTAGCGCTGGATCATCTAGCATGTAGCTTTTTACTTCCAGCACCATACCAAGAATGATTTGGTCATCTTTTTTTAATTTGACATCTGACCGTTCAAACTTTGTCGGTGAAAAAGCTGCATAAATTGCCGTTTTTCGTTTTACTTGAATACCAAAGGCGTTTTTTACTGAACCGGCAAGAGTTTTAAATTTGTTTGCATCCTGCTGCGCAAACGACAGCAAAAGAACAAAGAAGCATAAAAGCAGTGTTACCAGATCAGCGAATGTCGCCATCCATAACGGTAGCCCTTCTTCGGCAGGCGGTTCACTATCGCCACGTTTTTGCGGATCAGCCATACTATCGATCCTGACGTTTTGAAGGCGGAAGGAATGAGTTTAATTTTTCCCGCACAATATTCGGGTGCTCACCATTTAAAATAGACAGAACACCTTCAGTCATGAGCTCCATATTCATAGCTTCTTCGTTGGAACGTTCTTCCAGCTTTTTGGCAAGAGGAAGAAAGATACAGTTTGCTAAAATTGCACCGTAGAACGTAGTGAGCAGCGCAACCGCCATAGCAGGACCAATTGAAGAAGGGTCATCTAACGCTTGAAGCATTCGAACAAGACCAATAAGTGTACCGATCATTCCGAAAGCAGGAGCCATGTTGCCCATCCCTTTAAAAACTTCCTGACCGGTACGGTGGCGTTTTTTCATAATATCCACTTCAATTTCCATAACTGAACGGATAAGGGATTCTTCAGTACCGTCGGCAACCAACAGTACTCCGCGTTTTAAAAATTCATTTTCAATGTTAACTTTTTCAAGTGCAACAAGGCTCTCTTTACGGGCGCGGTCAGCAAGGTCGATAACAATGTCGATGGAATCAATCGGGTCGGGTGCTTTGGAGAAAAAAGCTTTCATACCAACTTTCATTGAGCCAAGTACAGTACCCAGTGGAAACATGATGAATGCAACAGCAATAGTACCACCAAATACAACGAGAATTGAAGGTACATCAACAAACCCTGCAGGACTACCACCAACGGCGATAGCGCCGACGATAAGAGCCAATGAGCCAAAAAGACCGATTATAGTTGCTATATCCATGTAATTACTTCTTAATAGTCGCTGGGGAATTAAAGTTCAGTTCACCGTCTCGTAAACTGACGACAACATTTTCCAGATAATCGTTAATTTTTGTGTAATGACCGCCGATGCTTATCTCGACACCGGGGCGGATAACACCCGGTACCACAACTCGGCATAGGTCCAGTTGAGCATTTTTCTGCATCAAGGTGACAATGCGCTTCTGTTCTTTGCGCAACGCGCGCATTCGTTTTTCTTCAAATTCGAGTTTTGAGCTGTTTTCTGTGCGGTGCAAGGTACTTTTGGCACAAATTTTTTCTAGCTGAGCAATACGTTCCTCAACCGTTTCGACCATTTTCTCGATACCTTCCAACTTCTTCATCAGAACTGGGGGATAGCCCATAATGATAGACGTTGGTGTATTTCTACCACCACCAAGCTGTTCTCCGACATACACCATGTCGTTAGCGTAAACCTTACCGCCTTGAAGTCGTTCTTTGACGACAAGAGAGCCGTTGAGTGACATGCGGGTATGCAATGCGGAGCCTTCGATATAAATGTCATTGCCAGCCTGAAGCTCACAATTTTCACAGAATGCAGCGCGAATATTGGAACCGGCGTCAATGACACATGACTTTGCGCCTTTGATGCCTTTTTCTGCTGTAAAAGCATCTAAGGAACGAATTGCCGCACCTTCCACAATGTCTTTAACTAGGATGTTACGCGCTTGCAGTTCAAAGCCTGTACGTACAATTCCTTCCACACAAAGGTCGTTTACGTAAATTACGTTGCCAGTGTTGAAGTTTACATTGCCGTGAATATTGAGCAGTTTTTTTACTGAAATAAGGTTTTCATGGTAAAAGACATAGCCGTTTCTGGATGCAAGTAATTGAAAGTTGTTGTCGGGATTCACAACCGTGTTGGGCCCTACAGGAAGGGCGGGCGAATCCATTAGAAACTGTGGATTGATTGAATCAGTGTTTTCCGGCGCAGGCAGAAGCTCAGCGATTATTTGTCCGGAAATAACATTCTGCACGTATCCTAAGCAGTGATGATCGACACGACCACCGGATACCGTAGAGGGTGAGAGTTTTGTGTGATCAAAAAAAGGATCGAAATAATGGCGTAAGTAATACTTCATGCTAATGCGCCCCACGCTAGAGAGAAAGACTAGAAAGCATATCGTCCTCATTTCGAAAAAGATTAAAAAAACGTAACAATTGTTTTTTTTGTAAAATCTCTAGAAAATGGCGCGGAGGTGAAAGAATATACAACGTTTTTCCATGACCCCGTATCCGTGAGTTCACATGGACAAGTACATGCAAGCCGGACTCGTCAATCGCACCCATTTCGGATAAATTTACTACAACATGTTGATATTCTTCAACAGTCAAAAGTGTTTCTAAATACTCCTTAAAAGGCTGGCACAATTCATGTGTCAGGTCGTTGTTGTATTGAAGCACTAAGGCAGAGCCTAGCCGAAAGGTTTTCGCTGGATTCATATGATTCTCGATACGGTATGCCGGAATAGAACAAAATCAGATTGTGGCATATATCAACCTGAGCGGCTCCGAGATTTCCTTAATAAGGCGTGGCAGTTTGCCGTTACAGAAATATACTTAGTCTTTAATATAAAAAGTAAGTAACCGCAATTTAAGGATTGCTCTAAAAAGCGACAAAGTCTCTTCTGAAACAGACAGTTACTGTTGTAATTAATTGTAAACGCACATGTAGCAGGGTGCATGTACTAATATTTGTGTAAGTGATGCTGGCATTGGGGTAGAAAACGCGGTGATTCAACCTTACAACTTGTTTTGAGGACACGTTTAACGGTGTACCATATACAAAAAACGACCAGAGAGTTGTTCAGTGTGCCGAAACAACGTATCTGGTCGTTTTTTATTAATATAGTCTCGTTGTTACCTGTGATTAAGGCAACTTGGGCTATACAAATTTAACTGGCGCTAGGTGTATGGTTGTGCTGGCTATACCTAGATAAAGTCTTCGGAGGAGAGCATCATTGTGACAGGTCCCCAGTTTGTAAGGGATACGTCCATATCTGCGCCAAAAACACCGCATTGCACCAGATCGGGCAGTTCCGCTTTGCAGTGTTCCACAAAAGAGTCGAACAGTTTGCTAGCAATGGCAGGAGGGCATGCGGACGTAAAGGACGGTCTACGCCCTCGTCTGCAATCTGCGTAAAGTGTAAATTGCGGCACGAGCAACAAGCTGTTGCCTGTGTCTTTAAGGCTTAGATTCATTTTACCTTGTTTATCAGAAAAGATACGGAGACCAATCATCTTTTGCAGTAAAGCATCCCATACTGCACTTGAAGGCATTTCTTCAGTATCGTTTTTTCCAAAACCAACAAGAACTACAAGCCCAGCATCAATGGATGCAACGGGCTGTCCAGCAATATGGACAGCTCCGTTTTTTACTCGTTGTAATAATAATTTCATGATTATTGAACTGTTTTTGTTTCAGCGGTGGCTTCTACAGCAGAGTCGTTGGAAACGGCTGTTATTGCCGTGTCGTCAGAAGAGACTCCTTTCTCTGACTCAGCAGAAGTTTGTTCAATAGCAGATTCATCAGTAGATTCTGCTGGTTGTGCTGGACAGCTGCATTCAGCTTTCTTGGTGCTTTTTTTTGTGTCCAGTTTTTTCTCTTCCTCATCTCGCAGCGCGCGTCGTAATACTTTGCCAACAATTGTTTTTGGCAATTCATCCCGAAACTCAACTTGTTTTGGAACTTTGTAGTTAGCAAGCTTTTCACGGCAATGGGAAAGAATTTCCGCTTTTGTCAGTTCTTCACCAACTTTTGGTACAATGTATACTTTGATGATTTCACCACGGGTTTTGTGCGGAACGCCGACGGTGACAGCTTCTTGAACTTTTGGGTGCTCGTAAAGCACTTCATCAATTTCACGCGGGTATACGTTGTACCCTGCAACAATGATCATGTCTTTTTTGCGGTCAACAATGTAGAAATAGCCTTCTTCATCCATGGTTGCGATATCGCCAGTGTAGAGCCAACCGTTACGCAGGGTAGAGGCTGTTTCGTCTGGACGGTTCCAGTAACCCATCATAACTTGAGGTCCACGAAGGATGAGTTCGCCTATTTTCCCGACTGGAAGTGGTACGCTCCCTACTTCCATATCGACGATGCGTGCGTCGGTGTCTGGGAACGGCAGACCAATTGAGCCGTTTTTGGCTACACCCAAGAGCGGGTTGAGGTGCGTAACAGGAGAAGCTTCAGTAAGACCGAAACCTTCAAGGAGCTTAGCTCCAGTGATTTCTTTAAACTGCCGCATTTGTTCCACCGGCATCGGCGATGAGCCGGAGATACAGTACTTAATGCAGCGCAGGTCATAATTGGAAAGACTTTTTTGCTGCATAAGTGAGATGTATACGGAAGGTGCTCCCGGGAAGATTGTCGGCTTGTATTTTTGAATTCCATCAAGAACATCTTTAGGTATGTATCTTGGGAAAGGAATTACAGTTGCTGACATCGCACACGGGAACAACATGCTGACGGTAAGACCGAAGACATGGAAGTACGGAAGTAATCCCAGAAAAGTATGGTGCTCGTCAGAAATGCCGCTCAGCATACTCTGACATTGTTCGACGTTTGCAGTCAGGTTCGCATGTGAAAGCATAACGCCTTTCGAAATCCCTGTAGTTCCTCCAGTGTATTGCAGCAGGGCAATAGAGGTTTTAGGATCTCCAACAGGTACACTGAGCTGCTCCTTGGATGTAAAGAGTGTCTTCCATGGAAGCACAGTTTCATTATCGTATGGAACGTCGATAAACGTTTTTCCCCATTTGCTTTTCATTGTGTACGCTGTGTTTAATGGAAAGCATAATGCGTCGGAAATACGGGTAACAAAATATTTTTCAATTGATAATTTATCGCGCAGCTTCGCAATCTTAGGCCATAAAAGGTCGAGCGTAATCATGTGCTTTGCGCCGCTATCATGAATTTGATGAACCAGTTCCTTCTCCATATAGAGAGGGTTGGTCATAACAACAATGCCGCCAGCCTTGAGCACTCCCCAAAATGCAATCATGGTCTGCGGTAAGTTAGGCATCATGATAGATACACGATCACCGGGCTTTACTCCCTGATCGCGTAAATTAGCTGCAAAACGTTCAGCTAATGTATGAAGTTTCTTGTAAGTAAGAGAGTAGTTTTTAAAGACTACTGCGTTGCGCTTTGGCGTATTTTTTGCCGCTTCGTCCAGAATGCTCGGGATTGAGGCATTCTTATACTGTATGTTCGCCGGTACGGAAGGATCGTAATTGTCCAGCCACGGGCGTTCGAGTGGTAAATCCTGTTCGTTCATATCGTGTTGGTATTGCTAGGGTTGATATGAGGTCAGTCGTCATTTTTGAACTAGAGTAGTACCTTGTGTGTAGGGATAGTGCAACCCCTGATGGCGGAAGGGATACCTTATCAAAAAGATGTTTCTACAAAAAAACAGGCTAGCTACGGTAACCGAGCCTCAAGTTGGAAGCATGAAAAAAGCTCAAGTTTCCCATACAGCTTGTATGGACTAAACTTGAGCTTTTTAACGTTCTATTCTGCACGGTAAGTACGTGCAAAGGAGCAGGTTAGCAGCTGCAAGAAGTAGGTATCTTACAGTAAACCGGCATCTGCCATAACAGATTTAAGCTTGGCGAGATTGTTTTCTGCAAGGGGAACCATCGGCAGTCTGAAATCAGTATCCATTTTATTCTGAAGAGCCAGAGCTGTTTTAACAGGAATAGGGTTTGATTCCATGAACATGGCACGGTTGAGTGGTTGCAGTTCAAAATGCAACTTCTGTGCTGTCGCAATATCGCCGTTATTCCATGCGTTGCACAGGTTCGCCATTTTATTCGGCAGCAAGTTGGAAACTACGGAGATGACTCCTGAGCCGCCGAGTGAGAGCAATGGCAACAAGGTAAAGTCGTCACCTGAGAGAATGGTGAAAGAGTCGCCACACTGCTCAATAAGGTCGGATACCTGAACGAGATTTCCGGTAGCTTCTTTAATGCCGACAATTTGAGGAATATCTTTGTGCAGGCGTGCTACAGTAGAAGGCAACAGGTTGCTGCCAGTTCTGCTTGGAACATTGTAGAGCACCATAGGAATATTGATGGTGTCTGCAATGTGCTTAAAGTGCTGGTAAATGCCTTCCTGCGTAGGTTTGTTGTAGTAAGGGCTGATAAGCAAAACGCCATCAGCGCCAGCATCTTTAGCAAACTGGGTCAGGTGGATAGCTTCATTAGTGTTATTGGAACCAGCACCCGCAAGTACTGGCACACGCTTGTTTGCTTGCTCTACGCAAATGCGGATTGCTTCTTTATGCTCGTCATGTGTGAGCGTTGCAGATTCGCCTGTAGTACCGCATGGAACTAATCCGTGGATACCCTCAGTGATCTGCCATTCAATATGCTCGCGGAAACGCTCTTCATCAATTTTGCCGTCTTTAAATGGAGTTACCAGTGCAGTAAAAGCTCCGGAAAAAGTCATATAGCCTCCTCATATGGGCAAAAGTACTGCCCGCAGCGGGTTTTGTCGTGTTAGTCTAGCGTTAAGCCGAGTGATTCAAGCACAATATTGCCAGAGTAAATAACAAGCGCTTTGCCTTTTAAGAAAACGCTGTCACCTTCAATGGATATGCTCAGAATTTCTCCACCGGAAGACTTTACACGCACATTAGTGCCAGTGAGCCCAAGGGCGTTTGCTACTACAACGCCTGCTACAGCACCAGTACCGCAGGCAAATGTTTCATCTTCAACGCCGCGTTCGTACGTGCGAAGATGTACGTTCTCACGGTCGATTACGCTCATAAAGTTTGCGTTTGTTCCGGCAGGTGCAAATACGTCATGATAGCGCACAAGTGCACCAAGTTCTTTGACGTTTAATGAAGATGCATCTTCAGCAATGTAGATTGCGTGTGGAACACCGGTATTAACGAAATGAATTTCTTCGTTACCATCTTTTAGCGTAATCGGTTTATTTAATTCTAATCCTTGAGGTGGAGTGAGCTCAACTTTGATTTCACCGTCTTCACAGAACTCTGCGCGAATAGGACCGGCATCTGTTCCAAAGGTGTGGACAGGAGCGGCAAGGCCAATTTGCACTGCAAGCTTGGCAGCACAGCGGGATGCATTGCCGCACATCTCAGCTCGGGAGCCATCAGCATTATAGAAGTGCCAGCGGTAGTCAAGGGTGGTGTCGTCAGAGTCTTCTAAAAAAACAAGTCCGTCTGCTCCAACACCGAAGGCGCGGCGACAGATCTTCTGAGCCCAATCACTCATATGTGAAACAGGCACGTTATATTCCCGATTGTCAATGAACACAAAGTCATTGCCGCAGCCTTGCATTTTATAAATAGCCACGTGTCCTTTGGTAGGATTCATATGAACTCCTTGTGCCGATAAAAAGTGCCCGTTTTTACCGTGCAACCCAATATAAAGTCATTACATATAATTTTTCGTTTCCGTAAAGCAAATATGAAAACAGAAAAACGGATGAAAAAATTTCATCTTCTTCATGTCAATATCGTGTGTAGCTGCGTAATAGTGTGCAGTAATATGCAGCTTCAATTATCTATCTCTTATGATTCTGCTGTACAACGGACAGAAGGTCAACCCGATACCGTAAAGAGATAAAAATTGTTGCAACTCTAACCAATATTAATCAAAGAGGCTAACTACTGGTATGCTGAGTTTTCTGTAGCTAACAGGTGTAGTAGTGTCTGCTATGAAGTAATTTGGGAAAGATCATGCTGTTGTAAGCTGTTAGTTTTCGAAAAAGGTTGTAAAAAAGTGTGCATCCGCAAGGTTTGTGAAGGGAAGGGCTAGCAATGCGATTTTGAGCATATTGAATAGCTGAAGGAAGATGAGTGCATTATACACGGACAATTGAGGGTGGAAAATTTTGCCCGCTGGTTCGTATGGTGCATAGCTTGTGGGAAAAATATGCAGGGCAAAAGAAAGGCGCAGACCTGAGCCTGCGCCTTCACAGAGATATGTAAAACAGACTAGCTGTTCAAAAACTCTTTAAGTTCTTTGCCTGCGCGGAAGAACGGAAGATGCTTAGGATGTACAGTTACTACTTCGCCGGTTTTCGGGTTACGACCGGTGTAGCCTTCGTACTCTTTCATTTTAAAGCTGCCGAAGCCGCGGATTTCAACACGGTTGCCTTCAGCAAGTGCATCTTTCATATTGTCTACAAAGACGTTAACCATCATGGTTGCTTCTTCAATAGCAATGTTGTTTTCTTCAGACAAAGTTTTAATCAGTTCGCTTTTGTTCATTCTCAACTCCCACTGTACAATACAGCGTGATGTTCTGGATTTATGTTTAAAGTAAGTATGTGCTTTCTAGCTATGTGATATAATTCATTATGACGCAAAATATTTAAATATTCAAGAGTTAATTGCTGATATCACTCATACTTTCTGTAAACATAGATTTAGAGATGTCATCTAACATAGTCTTTTTTATTTTTTGCAACTTAACTGCAATAGAGAAAATGTCTTTTGCAGCCTGACTGTTAGGAGCATGCTTCATCAAAGGAGTTTGTTTTCGGACAGACTCAGGAACCATTTTGTCTTGAGCAATGCCGCCCAAAAACTCAGGAGTAAAGCCAAGAAAACGTTCACAGGCAGTTGCAAGTCTGTTGTAAGTGCTTGTCTCTTCAGCTTTATCTTCAGCTTGGTTTACTATTACATAAAAGTCTTTGACGTTGTGCTGCGTGGAAAGAACTTTCATAAGAGCGTAGCTGTCAGTCAGAGAAGTCGGTTCTGGTGTCACAACTACAATACGAATACGTGTCATTGCAGCAAAGGCAAGTACTGTAGGGGTAATGCCTGCACCAAGATCCATTAATAGATAATCATAGTTGGTAAACAGTGGATTAAGACGCTGGAAAAGAAGATTCCGTAGATCACTGTCCATTTCTACAAGCTCAGGAACACCTGATGCTGCCGGTAAAAAGTCGAATCCGTCTGGTTCGATAGGGAAAGCAACTTCTGATGCAGGGGTGTCGGTGTCGAGCAAACTCTGCATATTGGCGTCGGGAGTAACACCGAGCAAAACGTCAAGGTTGGCAAGACCCAAGTCACAGTCCATTAACATAACAGGGAAATCTCCCCTGTACATGCAATAGCCGAGGTTTAGAGCGATGTTGGTTTTACCCACGCCGCCTTTGCCGCTAAGAACAGAAATAGTGAGAGTATTCTTGGCTTTCATACGGGGTAACTGCCTTATTTAGATCCAGAAAAAAGGAATTGTTTTTCGTTTGAATGCACCATGGTAGAGCGATCATATTCAAATTCGATGAGCTGTCTTGTGACATGCACTTGATTCTTACCGGCATTTTTTGCCTGATAGAGTGCTTTGTCTGCTACTTCGAACAGGTCCTTCCCGCTAGCCTTACTGCGTCCTTTCAAGGACGCTACACCAGCTGAAAAAGAGCATTGTATTGTGACATTGTTGCATTTGATGCATGTGTCAGCAAACATTCTGCATAGTCTGTCTAACATAGCTTTTGCTCTGATAGGACCTGCACCGGGTAATAGTAGTGCAAATTCTTCGCCACCAATGCGTGCCGCATGGTCATATGAGCGTGTGGAAGCATCGAGTAGGTCAGCAAGTGTTTTGATGACCTCGTCGCCACAATTATGACCGTATGTGTCATTTATGTTTTTAAAGTTATCAAGATCAATTATAGCTAAGCTTAATTGACCGTTACTGCGTTCAACTCGTTGCAGCTCCATTGAGAGTTTACTCTCAAATGCCTGTTTATTGTACAGTCCAGTTAACGGGTCGCGTTCTGACCTGTGTGTAAGTTCATCAAGTACACGCTGGAGATGTGCGAGTTCAAAAGAGGAGGAACTGTCCAGAGTAAGCGCGAGCCAGTCGGAAAATCCGTAGGCTTCTGATAGTTCGTTCCACCCGTCAACTGTCAAACCGGAGACAATTCTAGTGAGCGCAAGCTGCTGTTCGCCGTTTGGAAACGGGGCAGAATCGGCAATCAGCCGACGCAGCGTGTCCAGTTCGGTTGCCAAATTTTCAAGGCTTTCCGAGCGTAAATTATGTAGTCTTTTCTGCATGTAGATAAAGCAGGAAATCACGCAGGAATTGATCCAGTTTTCCATCTAAAACCGAATCAACATCCCCGATCTCCGAGTTTGTCCTGTGATCTTTCACAAGACGATATGGCTGAAGCGTATAGGTACGTATCTGACTACCAAAACTAATATCCATTTTTCCTGCGTACGCTGCCTGACGTTCGTCCTGCACTTTACGTAGTTCAATTTCATACAGTCTGGATTTAAGAATCTGTAACGCAGTATCTTTGTTTGCGTGCTGTGATTTTTCGTTTTGACACTGCGCGGTTACACCGGTTGGAATGTGTGTAATGCGTACTGCTGAACTTGTTGTGTTAACACTTTGCCCGCCCGGCCCGCTGGAACGGAAAACATCAATCCGCAGGTCTCCTTCCTGAATATCTACAGTAATGTCTTTACCGGCATCGGGAATAATATCAATTGAAGCGAACGAAGTGTGTCTTCGTCCTGAGGAATCGAACGGTGAAATGCGTATAAGCCTGTGGATGCCCTTTTCCCCTTTAAGGAATCCATAAGCATTTTCACCCTTAATACGCAATGTGACGCTTTTAATGCCTGCTTCGTCACCATCGAGTAAGTCGAGATACTCGACCTTAAATTTATGTCTGTCTGCCCAACGAACATACATGCGAAGAAGCATTTTAGCCCAGTCCTGAGCTTCAGTGCCGCCAGCGCCGGGGTGAATTTCCAGAATAGCGTTATTCCGGTCTTCCGGTGCGCTTAGCAACAGATTAAGCTCTGTCTGCTCCAGCAGTTCTTCTAAAAGCAAAGTTTGTGCGCTCAGGGTTTCCAGTACTTCTGTGCTTTGATCTTCTTCAGCGAGAGCCAGCCATTCTGCTAAATCGTCATTAGCCTGCATAAGAGTCTGTAAGCGATCAATTTGCCCTTCGAGCTGGCTTTTCTCCTGTAATACAGGCGTCAACTTATCTGGGTTATCCCATGCACCGGGGCTTGCAAGCTGTTTTTCGATTTCATCAAGGCGGTCTTTATTGCCTTTTAGGTCAAAGCCTCCTCCATAAGGAGTTGAACTGTTCGGTAAGAGCAATACTCTTAGTTCGTAAATCTGCTAGTTGAAGCATGTTATATTTCTTTCTTTTTAGTAATGTAAAATGAGTAGACCAAGGTAGCTATAGCACCGGCAATAAGCAGGGCACGAATAAGGGAAAAGAACTGATGGTAGAGGGTAAAGTCGGTACGGGTGCCGACTGAACCAAAAATTACATCAGCGCGGAAGGACTTTCCTTTAGTCGTAATATTACCTTTCGGATCAATAATAGCTGTTATGCCGGTGTTTGTGGCGCGGGCAAAGTAACGTCCCTGTTCAACAGCACGCAGAACGGTCATGTCTAAATGCTGTTTAGGAGCCGCTGTTTTTCCGAACCATGCGTCATTACTGATGTTTACCAGTAAATTTGCTCCCCTTTCGACTCGATCCTGAACAAGTTCGGTGAATGTAGCTTCATAACAAATCAGTACACCCATTGCAAGATTTCCAACAGTAATAGGATCATAGACCGTACCGGGTTGGAATACTCCTGTTCCACTGAGAAGCTCATCTGCGAACGGTACATAGAATGGAACGTATTCACCAAATGGAACAAGATACATTTTATCATACCATGAAAGCATGAGACCTTCGGAGTCAACGAGGTACGCACGGTTGAAAATATCAAATTTACGCCCTTCCGTACCTGGGGCAAACCCTGGTGTGCCGATGAGGTACGGAGCTTTACTGGCAATGGCAAGCCTGCGAATGAGTGGTAGAAATTCTTTACTGTTTTGCAAGTAGAAAGGCATAGATGTTTCTGGCCAGATGACAAGGTCTACCGGATTATCAAGCACTTTGCGGCTTAATGTCATGTAGCGCTCTACAGTGCCACGCTGGTAGCGTTTATCCCATTTGGCTCCTTGATCTATGTTCCCTTGTACCATGGCTATTTTGATATTTGCACCGGCATCCGCAGGTTGAATCCATGAATGGTAACTTGCGGTGAAGAGAAGAGCGAACGAAACGAGCGCAGCAACGGAATGTTTAACCGAACTCGCAAGCATAGCTGCTGTTATATAACATGCAAGCCCTGCGAGTAGTGCAGAGAAACCTTCTGCACCCAGCACGCTGGCAGGTTGTACAAATGCAGGCCAATGGGAAAAAGCCGCAGCAAGCGAAGCCCACGGAAAGCCGCTGAGGATGATTCCGCGTGCAAGCTCCAGTGCTCCCCACAGGAAGAATGTGGCAATGCCTACGTATAGCGGCGATGATTTTTGGAGAAATTTATTGCAGAACCACGAATAGATGCCACCATAGGTTCCCATAACAAAAGAAACACCAATAGGACCGGTGATGGCAATATACCACGGCATAGCGGTTTGTTCCGCAAAAGGAACTGCAATCCAGTATAAACAGCTTGTAAAGGCAGCTGTGCCAGTGAGCAGACCTCTGCGAAAAGCCATACCGCTGGACTCTGCCTGAAGTCCAATAAGGTACAGGCAGGCTGGGTAAAGCAAGGCAAGAGGGGGGATTTGGTAAATGGTATTGGCTGAACCAATCCATAATCCAACAATACCCGTGACAAATAATAGAGCAAATTGAAACATTGCTGCACCCTGACGTTTTTTTCAGCTCCGGTCAAGATGCTCATATTGTAGAGTGGTTCGTGTACAATATGAACAACTGCCGTGGTTAAAAGAAAACACCCTGCGATGCAGGGTGTGTACTATCTTTGTTATTTGACTTAATTGCTTTCGGCAGTTTTTTTGGATTTAGCTGCGCGGATAAGTCGTATCTGTTTGGCATCTGCATCTTCTATCGTGAAGCTGAAGCCGCAGAGGTCAAATGTTTCGCCAGATTGCGGAACATGTCCGGCAAGTTCGCTTAAATATCCGCCAAGCGTTTCCACTTGTTCAGATTCTAGCGTAATAGCCAGTTCTTCACTTACATCATCAAGACTGGCTCTACCAGTAATGATGTAACTGTTATCTTCGGTTATACGAATATCTTCCAGTTTGGGAGTATCGTATTCATCTTCAATTTCGCCGACAATCTCTTCGAGAATATCTTCGATAGTGATAAGACCAGATGTGCCGCCGTATTCATCAACAGCAATGGCAAGGTGCTGTTTCCTTGTGCGGAATTCTTGCAAGAGATCTGTTACGATTTTAGTTTCCGGAACAAAGAACGGCTTGCGCATAAAGCTGACAAGCGGAGTATCACGCAGTGTCGGGTCGTAGAGGTGAATAAGCAGGTCTTTTGCATAGATAACACCTACGATATTGTCCCTGTTTTCTTCGTACAGTGGAATGCGAGAATGTCCAGATTCAACAATGAGTTCAACAAGGTCGCCGATGGATGTGGTTGTCTCGGTGCAGACAATGTCTGTACGAGGAACCATAATCTCATGAACCTGAGTTTCATCAAGTGAGAGTACATTGAGGAGCATAGAGCCTTCTTCGGCTTCAAGCTCACCTTCCTCACGGGCATCGATAATGGCTTTTTCAACGTCTTCTTCAGTGGTTTTGCTGAAGAGATTTCCGAGCACGTTCCACAATCGACTCTCAGAACCTCCGTCCAAGATGGGTCTCCTTTGTAAAGTTACTATAAAGTAGGGCACGATACATATAGTTATACTGTACCGATGAGTCTCGCGTTGTGCAAGCATTGGATAGGCAAGGATGCACTTTGTGTATTTTTTGAGGGATAGCGGTTAAATGCCTTTTTCGCGATACAGTTCCAAGTGTCTGCGCATAACCCAGTTCCCAATGCTTTCGACGCCGCTTTCGGAAATTTCTTCACTCCAGCAAAGCTCAGATGCGTTATCGCCATCAGGGCGTGCTGTATGCAGGAATTGCATTCCTAATTCGGCATCATGAGTAACAAAGTCGACAAAAGGGTTTTGGATTCTGCACAACACCCAGTAGCGGATACGTTGCCCTGTGTCTGGGTCCCATAAGTCTAGTAGAGTGAAAAGCTTGTCGCCCATTTTGAAATCAAGTTTGCAGTTGCGTATTTCTTCACGAGGAATGCGAACTTTAATACCGCCAGCAGAGATATTATCTAATGCAATCTGAAAACTTTTTTCCGGTAAAAAAGTGAGCATCGGGCGTCCCCATTGGCGGATGTCAATTTTACCTTTGCAGATAAGTCCGTCCGGAGCAGACCAGACAGCAAGACCCATTATATACTGTTGCGGCGGGGAGATTCGCAGTGATGCTCGTTTTTGGCGCTGCTCAAGTTTTTCAGGCAGTTTTAAGTTGAGCACTGCTGTTCCGTCGGAACAACTACGGATACCAATGATGGGAGACGTAAACATAAAGAAGATACTGCCGGAACCGAATTTACGGGTTTGAAAGTAGCAATCAACAACTTTACCAATCCAGTCGCTTTGCAGATTGGTAAGTCCACTGCACTCAATAGTAACAGCTTCGCCATTGATGCTTGCCATGCGGCATGTTGCAGAGCGTCGTTTTTCACCCTCTGAATGGAATTGCACTTCGAACTTTTCATTTTCATCACGTGCAGCATTGAGAGTGTTGGCAATGTGATCAGGGTGCAACACCCAGTCTTTCGGGATGTACCGAGTGTTTTTGCGGTTTTTGTACCACATGAAAATGATGACTGCTATTAAGACAAAAACAACAAACCCTAATGCATAGACAGTAAAAAGAGCTGTCTCTGTTCGAAAGTTCGATGCAGAAAGGTGAGCCCCTATTTGGGAAAAGAAGTTGTTACTTGAACTTGAGGCGCTGATTGAAAAGTAAGACACGTAATACTCTGCTGTTTTGTACTGTTGAACGCAAAAAGAACTGCCTAAACAGGCTCACAAAAAATATACTGAAAAGATAATAATGTGAACAGCTTTGTTTTGTATCGCAAAATTAGCAGATAGGCTTTACGCGAACACTGTTAATTATGCAACGAATGTAAAAAGTACAAAGCAAAAAGAGCACCAACCTATACAATTTTACGTGTGAAATGATGTTTTTTTAGCATTTCTTCTTTGGATGTCCCGTCCTAGAATAAGTTGACGGGTAATAAGGTTATCTAGATGGCTGTAGGACGAATGTCTTGCAGCCATTTTTGATGTACGTATCCAGGCGTCTTCATCTGTAAGCTCAGGTGAGGACGTTCTGTATTATATATGT
>NZ_JAOARI010000034.1 GCF_025210605.1 Halodesulfovibrio sp.
CTTCAAATGTAATCTGTTTATGCCCCATGTAGTTATCCCTCCATTGTGGAGTTTTTTCATGTAAGGACAACATATCATGGGGCTTCTTGTTTTGAAGCCCTAAGTTCATCAAGGTGTTAAGTTTCAAATTACAATCTACGCTAAAAAAGAAATTTCGGTTTCGAAAATCGTCAGGAGAAGAAAATGCCAATTGAACGATGGGAATGCGAATACTGCGAAGATATTTTTGACCCTGATTGGGAATGCGAAGATCACGAAGATAACTACCTCGAAAACCCACAGGCGCAATTAAAAAATTTGCTAGCAGATAAGTGTGTAACTTGTACCCGATGCAGCATGAGCGGACTTCACTACAGATAATGCGCACCTGAATGCAAACTCAGACATGCCAAGCTACCTGTATCTGAAGGTGACAGGTGCGAACCATCTGATAACATTCCGGAAATGCTGGCATCCCACAACATCAACGTAGCTGTTGAAGACTTTCAAGCAAATACTCACTCAACAAAGAGGATACCATAAAAAAATTACAGGATGTAACCGTTCAAACATCTTAGAACAAAATTTCAACTACCCCTTAAAAAGATAAAAACGAAGCTGAAATCAATTCAGTCTCGTTTTTAACTCCCAATCATCAAAAAAACAATTTAGTTCTGATAAGCTACGACACATCTACAGGTATAAACTTAACAGGATCAAAAACCACGTTTTCATCTTTTGACTTAATCTGGATATATATTCTATCTGAATTAGTGTGGTACATCCAAAGCTCTTCCCAATATGACTCACCATTTTGTAACACAACTTTTTCTTTTTTATGCCAAAATTTAATTCCTTCTACAAAAAGTAACTTTCTACCCTCTGCATTTGCAGTAGTAAGCCACACCATGTTCGAATTTTTATGAAGGTGGCTTATATATAAATAAGCTGTATAGTCATAATTGCTCCATGTATGATATGACCCATTACTTAAAGTAACTTTATCTACACCTGTTCTTCCGATATCTTTCCCACCTGTCAGGTGATAAAACTTATTTGAAACTTGAATTTTGAACGGAATAGACTGAAAAGAGACCACATGAGAATCTACAGGATTCATTTTTACTTTTTTTACACAGCCCACAATAAAAAAAATAGTTAACACTAAAAGCAACACCTTACGCTTCTTCATACAATTCCCTTTGTGCAAATCTATACAAACTTTAATTCAACAAATTAAAAACTGTACGCAAGCCCCATCCTCACATTTAAAGGCTTATACTCTTCATTAACAACTTAAAAAATAATAAGTTAAACTTAAAAAGACGGGTACACACAAAGAATTTATATGTCATTTAGAACATGGTGTTGCAAACCAATTTCAATCCCAGCAACATAAACAGCCCTATCAAACGCATTGCCACTAAAACACTTTTCGCTTTCCTTTTAACACCTTAGTAAAGGAATCATTAACTACCCCTGTAGGCATCGGCAACCCACGAGTTTCCAGCATTGCTTCTTCTTGAGAAATTTTAAGCTGCTGTTCCGGTGAGGCGCGAAGGTGTGAAAGCGGGTCTGTTGGTTCAAAACGGCGCTCTTCGGGAATATTTTGCATCCTATGCTCTCGTTCCCGTTGCGACCATTCAACATCAAAAGCCCTGTTTTCTTCTTCGGTTCTACGAAGCTGCTGCTCTTCAGCGTAATCCATTGCATCCCATTCGGGCGAGGTAAGAGGGGTAGGCTCAACAAGCCCTTCTGCTTTCACAGTACTCTTGATGCCACTATCTGCTGGTGATTCCGGTTTAGCATCCTGCGGGGTGTTTTCCTTATTACCCTCACCAGTCAGCTCTTGATCTGACTTGTTCGGGTCAAGGGATTCTTCCCCCGTCATGGCAACATCCGCACTCTGTCCAGCTTTACGACTTGTTAATCTATGCAGCCCCTTTACACCAGACCCAAGACCGCCCGTCATAGCAACTTGCAAGGCAGTTTGCGCTGCAACACCTTTAACGGACTCGCCAAAGTCCGCAAGTTCCCTGTGCTCACCCTCTAGCAGTCCTGAATCAACGGCAAGGTTATGCTGCCCTTGTTCTGTAATCGCCTCGGTGACAATTTCAGTACCAAACATTTCAGCACCCTTACCTGTGAGTCTGGTCAACACATTCTTCGCAAGGGTTTCGCCAAGCACTTTTTTCGCAGGGGCAAAGACAATTCCGGCACCTGCCACGTTACCGAATAGTTCCGGCAAGGCTTCCCATAAGCCATGCTCTGTTCCCAGATCGTCAAGATTTTCCTTGGCGTTTTCCCATTCTTCTTCAGTAAGTCCATGTCCACGATCTTGCATGCTTTCTTCATTAAACTGATTGAGCGTTTCTTCCATGAACATGTCTTTTGCAATGCGATACGCTGTAGCGCCTGATGCAACAGTACCTGCTGCACCAGCTGCTACAGGGTTGCCACCAGACAGTGCAAGCCCTGCCCCACTCGCAACCACACCGGACAAGGCTGAAGCTCCTGAAAAGCCAAGGCTCTCAGGAGTCTTAGCAATATGTTCAGCAGATCCTTGCCCCCTGTACTTCTGCATATGTTCAGCAGCGTCTTGCCTGCTTTTGATGATATAATTATCCAATAAGCCGCGGCTGGAAGGGTGCGGAATATCCCCACCTCGATAGTCGCGCGCAAAGGCAGGAGCAACCTGTTCGACACCCTCAGCAAAAGTTGAACCTAACGCACCAATGGTGTTCAAAAGCCCGCCCTGTTGTGGAACAGGTTCGTCGCTATTCCAACGGCGCTCAAATTCTTCAAACGAGATTTCGTTACGCATTGGGCTAATTTCATACTGCTCTCTAATGTCAAATTGCATGGCTGCTCCTATTTCCCGGCATACACTGCATTGTCGTGGTTGGTGACTGTAAAGAACGGATGCGCTTCGCGCCAAGCGGCGCTTTTTTGGGCATAAATAGCTCGAGCCTCTTCCTCGCTAAGTTCTTTTTTAACATCACCGGAAACAAGATAGAACCGCCGCTCACCCGTCATCTTGTTTTCAAAAACGGAGATTTCACCATCTTCAAAAGGGTCAGCCTTATTTTGATCTGGAACATCCGGCTTTCTTTTTCCGATAAACCCTTTGTAAGCAGTCGAACCATTGCCGCTCCCCGCTGTATGAGGCTGCAAACCTTGTTTCAAACCAGCAGGACTCTGCTTTTCTCCCTGTGCAAGAGATGGCTTCGGCTGCTCAAGCCCTCCCTTCTTTGGTTTGGAAGAACCAAGAAGCATTGTTGCAACTTGTTGCTCAACTAACGCCCGTACCTGATCCGGCTTTGCGCCTGCACGCACATGGCGCTTAATTCCTTCCGCAACCAGATTTTCATACTGCTGATTTATAGCGTGAATATTGTTCCCAGCACGGCTGAGCACTGCTGCCTTGTTGGCATTATAGACCTTGGCGCCCGTAGCGTCTTCAGTGGTACAGAGTGCTCTAATCTCTTCAGAGTACTGCTTTTGCGTCATAGGCTTGCGTGTTTTATCCAAACCACGACTAGGCAGTACGCCTAGCTCTGCCAGTTCATCTGCGGTATGCGGGTTATCAACCCCAAAATTTTTAACAAAATTTCTATCCTCATCCACAAGCAAAAACTCTGTTGGTCTGGTGTAATCCTGCAATGAGTTCTGAGGGATACCCACACCAGCTTGCCACCAAGTCGCATTGGTACATGCTTGGAGGTGTCATACAAATTGCTGTTATTGATTTGCTTGGTTGCCTCAAAAGAAGACGCTGAAAGGTGGTTATAGTCGGGGTTATGTCTCGCACCAAGAGAGTCAACCCGTTCGCCCCGTTTCACCTGAAGAAGGGTCTGCGCCACCTCGTCATTGCTCATCACTCTGCCTGTATCAACAAACTTGCCACCACTCTTGTCTAACCGCATGAATACTGAGAATCCACCGTGTGTGGCTTTAAATTGATATGAAAGATTTGCATAGTGCATGGCGGTTTCGGCAGATGCCGTAAAGCCTGCTGCATCATTTTTCTTTAAGGCACCCAGCGCACGGTCAATATTTGGGGCAACCTTTGTCTGGTAATTCTGTGTAATTCGGGCATCACGCGCCTTAGCAAAAGCCCCACCCGCCTCCTCGTTATGCTTGAGCGTGTCAAACACCATGCTCGCCGCTCTCATGTCAGTCAGGTTTTTAGGCACAAAAGCACTTTGATATGACCCCGTAGCCGCACCCTCTTGCAGCAATTCGTTTGCCCGGCGTCTGGCTGCTGCAAGCTCATTTGCCGTTCTTTTCTTTTGTTCGAGGGTTAATTTGCTGGCATCAATATTAGCGCGTGCGAGTTCGGTATCTAGCCCATGCGACTCAATGTTACGCTCTTCCTGTGCTGCATTATGATTGAATGCCTGTTCATTGATTTTTTGCCGCTGCGCTCCAAGCGCCATACTTTGCTCATGCACTTCACGAGCTAAACTCATACGTTCGGCTTCATTCTGAGCAGCCATATCCATTTTTTGCCGCTGCAATTCCATATTCTGGCGCTGCATCCGGTCATTATGCAGCCGATGGGTTTGGTTAAGAATCTCCCATCCGTCGTCAGCAGTAAATTCACCATATTGGTTAGGCATAGCTCACTCCTTATGACATGAGATAGATAGAAGCACCGATAAGTGCACCGACACCAACACCGATAGGACCAGCCATTGAACCCATCGTTGCGCCTGTGCCTGCTCCCGCTGCCAAACCACCAGCGGCAGCAGTTGTGGCGGTTGTAGTTCCCGCTGCTGTCAAGCCTGCGGTTGTTCCGGCTGCTGCAACAGAAGAAAGCCCCGTGCTAGCAGTAGTTCCAAGCCCTACAGTTGTCCCTGTTTCAGCAGCACCAGAGACTAAACCACCCAATACTCCACCCTCGCCAAGCATTTCGCCGCCCATAAACGCCATAGGGACAGCCGAACCTAACGTGCCGCCTGCGGACTTTTCCGGTCTTTTCACTTTACGTTTCTGTTGCATCTTCCCTGCTGTAGCAGCCGCCGTCTGCATGCCGCCCATTGCTTCGGCAGCGTAGTCTTTTACTTTTAAATCCATTACGAAAGACCTCCACCGGACGCTTGCAGACCGTAGGTTGCGCCTGCTTGCAGCCGTTTAAAGTTTTCCTGCTCTGAAGCTATTCGGGTAAGTCCACGCGCTCCGGCAGTTGCCTTGGCTTTGGCGAGATTTTGAGAGTTGATAAGGGATGCTGTTGAACCAGCAGAAGGGGTGACACCCATGCGGGACAGACCGCGCTGTGTCTGCTGATTGGCATCTTTAAAGGATTGCGCCACATCGGCTGTGGCTCTGCCCATGCGGTCATTAATATTTACCCCGTTGCGGGCTTCGGATAGAAACTGACTGCGAACAGGGGCGGTTTCTCGGATGGCACGCTGCATGTCCCCGTATTTCGCCTGACCGTAGAGAGACTTGGATTTTTCTAAATCTGTCTGGTAGGGAAGCAGTTTGTGCTGCGCTTTAATCTTTGCGGTATCAAGACCGCGCTGCCGAGTACGCCAGAAGTTGAAGTATTCTTCTGCCATATCCTGCTGGCGTTCATAAATCTTCGCCATACGGGCGTTATAGACTTCATCCACATTGTCACTGCTACCGCCGCTCTTGCACAAGATAACTGCGCCGTGGTGCTCAAACGATTCTTCTTCCAGAACTGTACCGTCCTTATCCAGCACCACCTTCAAATAAACTTTCATATTCTAAACCCTCCGGTATATCTTCGCGTGTAAAGGAGATGATAAGGGCAGGTTCACTTTCTTTTGTCTGTGCGTTGTATGCGCCCAATGGTAAGCACCCTGCCACACGACCCCATTTGGTCACGTACCGACACGCAAGCTTGTTTTTTTGCGGAACAATGCCCATTAAGGAATCCAGTATATAGCCTCCGCCAACCTCCTCCAAAGTGACAAGTGCAGAAAGTATCTTCGGGGCAAACTCACGAGCTGCCTTGCCCCAGAACTTGCGGAATACACAGAAGTGGAATTGCATGAAGCGCATTTGATGGCGATTGAGCCACACCAAGGCAGCAGGTTCGGCATTGGCGAAAAGGATAAACAGATGGGTGTCGATGCGCTGCATTGTTTCTAAAAACGTATCTGCCGACGTAATACAGCCATCGTAGAACAGAGTGCTATGCAGCCCCTCGTCCACTACCCGGTGATATAGAGCACGGATGATTGAATCAGAAAAATTACCACTGGCATATGGAACAAGCTTATACATTACGCCTCCGCTGCGAGCCAAAAAAGAGAGCCGGACACTGCTTTTTCTGTGTTGTCAGAAAAATGCAGCGTAGCCGTTGGCACAAACTGGTATTGCCCATTTCCCACTGCAAGAACCTCCGCGTGCAGCTGTAGGGTCTGATCGAGGGACGGGTATGTTTTGTCATAGGTCTGGATTGATCGAGGAGTCAGAAGAATCTGCGGCTTTTTGCTCCATGTTCCAGACAAACGCACCGCTTTTCGCCCATCGTCAAGGGCGGTAAAGGTCGTGGTGTCATCAGGGTCAAAGACTCCTGTCTGAACAGGCATCAGCGCAGAATTTAAATGCATACCGCTGAACACAGGGATAGCATCCCCCTTATCCGGCAGGACACTAAGAGACGTTGCAAGTACGTTGATAGCGCTTTTGTATGCCTCATCTTGGGCAAGGCGGGACAGCAGGTCATTAAGAGAGACAATCGTAACCGCTGGCACATGCAGTCCGCCAGAGTCAGGAATCCACCCCGAATGTTTGTGATAAACCGTTCCGGTGCGAATCCAGTAGTACCTATCTACATCCACAAGAATGTTTACCGGAGTGTACTCACACACCACGGCAGGGAGAGTCGCCACACGGGTGGCACTGGAAATATCGTTCCCTTTTGTACTGCACCACACCTCGGTAAAGGCGTTCTCTCCTCCAACCGCTACAGACCATCTCAGGGTATGTGTCATGCCTGACTGCGTGCAGGTGAGGTCAAAAGGAGGTGTCGGGGCAACATTCGGGTTCGTGTTTCCTCCTTGATGGGGAATACTTGGAGATGCGCTAGAAACATTGCTCGCAGGTATCTGTGCAAGCTGAAGCACGGTATCCCGAACTGCTTGCAAAAAACGCATGGTGGCGGGCGGTTGTCCGCTTGGTACTGCCGGAATAGAAATATTGCGTTTACTGCCCATTGTTCATTGCCTCAATGCTTGTACCGAACTGAATGCTGGATACAACGCCCGTACCGCTGACCGTGATACTCCACGCATGATCGGCAATACCAGAGCGCAATCGCATGACCAGATCAGGGCGGGTGACGGTTAGCTGCTGCTCCGTCTTACTGCTTTTAACAGTGACGACACACGGAGTGCTTGCGTTCACCCCACCGGAGACACGAATCGCTCCCATATTCATGGCTTTTTCTGAATAAAACAGCTTTGACTGCCATACATAAGGAACAGGCTCTCCTGCACCCCATTTAAATACAGCCTTTTCCCCGTCCTTTTCGCCAAGGATATACAAGGCATCCTCTTCCAGATCGCGATGCACATCGAGCACGGTAACACCAAAATCAAAGGTGCGAATATCTGCCCGTTCCATATTGTAGATATGCCCGTCTGAACACCCTGCACGGAACAGTATATATTCTCCGTCATGCACTGCGCCAACCATTTGTTCTGGTTTCAGGGAGCGCCACTGCTCGCGGGTATAGAGCGTTTGGGAGACAAGCTTAAATCCTGCGGCGGTCAAAAAACCGATTCCATCAGGAGTTGCGTACAGAACACCACCTGAAACCGCCAGAGCGCTCTTTCGAGCCACACACGCCTGTCCCTCTGCAATGGGAGCCTGCCCCATACTCTCCGGTGAAGAGCCGGATAACGCATAGGGAATGCCTGTTGTCAGGGCGTAGACAAGGTTGTCCGCAACCGCCAAAGACACAAGGTCATACGGCACTGCCCTACGGTACGCAGGCGGATAGGCGTACGGGATGTTGGTTTCAGACACATAAATATCTTTACCCTTGGCGGCAAAATAGATGCCGAACATGCCAAGGCAAATACTATGGGCATCATCCGGCAACCGCTCCCACCCTTCTGTGGGCAATATTTCAGACGACAGATTCACATCAAGCACGCTGTCGGCAAACGATGTTGCTGTCTTAGGAATATCAGCAGAGTTTGCAGAATACGGCACAAGCTGAAACTCAGCCCCGTTTGTCCCTACGTTCGTACGGTACAGCCTGAACGACTTAATTGTGACTCCGGCAAGGTCAGGCAGGGTAAAGCCTGTAAGATTACATCCCTGTCCTTCTTTTACGTCCACAACAGGGGTTGGCGGGGATGGTTCTGACTCTGCACCATCTTCGCTCACATAGGTGTAGACATAGGAAGTACTGCGTACAATTTCGGCACCGCTGCTGACGCTTCCCGTAACAGACACACCAAGAGAGTTGGATGGGCGCGGCATACCTAAGCGGCTGACTGTATCCCCGTTCTTGGTTATTTGCTTGGGGTATTCATCGCCAGTCACAAAGACTCTGCCTGATGCGGTGACAGCCGATTCAATGACCTCTGTCATATGGTCAAAGAAAAGGAATGTGCCGGAGCGCATCTTGTAAAAAGAAACAGCGTCAGGAGCAGTGCAGGGTTCAATTTGTTTCAGGCTATGCAGAAAGGAAATATGACCACGTTCGAGCTTACAGTTATGTGCCCTTGTGGCTGCGTGGGTGGGAAGGAGCTTATCATCCTTACGGGGAGTCGTGCCGATGAATCCGGCTATTGTTGGCATTCACCTTCCTCTTTCTTCTTAATCGGTGCGGGTGGTTCACCCCAATCAATGATATGAGGGAAACCGCCTTGCTTGTTCACATCACGAAGATGCTTTCTATACACTATCCATTCTTGTTTATTTTCATCAGTGAGCGGCGAGTCTGCCCCCACTGTCCAGTCGCATTGGAGCAACAGTTCTGCACAATGATTTTGGGCACGACGGGCTACCTCCTCAGAATATTCAGGTTCAGGTCGTACTTTGACTTCCCATACTCTGCGCCATTCGCCATTGGCAAACTCTACCCCCATACAATGACGGGTAGTTAATCCTTCATCATGGACAGGCACGTTTTCATTTAGGGGCTTTAACCCCTTATGAAAAACAGCATTCCGCTGATTATAGATGGTTCGTGTTACTGGACAAATAAAATTCATACCTCCTCCTAAAATCGGGAATAGTGCAGTGTTGTTATGATATTGATTGAATTTGGTAACACAGCCCCGTCATGTGTTGAGATAGCGCAGGTAGGCAAGTCTTTAATTCCGCTTAAAGAAATTCTTACCGATTTATCAAGTTGTGAAACGGACTTGTCTGAGAACGTAATATTCGGTAAATCCGGTAATGCACCTGAAGGCACGGTGTCACCGTCAACAATATGCAGGAAGGTATTCATAATTTTAGGTTCTTGATAGTAGGAGTCATTATTTATCAGGGAAAATGTCTTATTTTTGTGCTTAGTAATTAGTTTAGGGTTAGTGAGTTTTAACGAACTTGCATTCATTTTTTTGTAAGAAGTAGAACCACCCGACGTATATGTCATAAACGTGTCTTCCCATCCTGCATATACCGTACCTTCAGTATCTACATGCATTGCGGTCATGCCATAGTTTGTATTTTCATTGAAATATTTTGATTGTTTTACCGTCATTGCATCTAGGTCAATAATGCAAAAGAAAGGGTATAGATATCCATTAACCTGACATTCTCCAATGTGCCCTCCAAGATACAGAAGATTACCAATGACTTTGTTTTTGTATAAAGCAGGTCTTTTATCATAAGAAGATACGGTTAGGGTAATGTGATAGATTTCTGCTTTTGCTGTTGAAGGGGTAAAACGGATAAGTACGGTGTAAGACTCTCCGCAAACGGTAAAAAATATCTTGTCATTATACAAAAACAGTGAGGGGATATCATCATAAGAAGTAACAATATCCTTTACAGGAAGCTTCCATGTTTTGCGTATCGTCATAGTATTCAGGTCAAATTGAGTAAGGATAAAGCTAGGATGCGTATTGATTTCTGTTTTGCCCAATGCGTATAATTTATCTTTTACAACCAAGAGGCTAAAGGCTTGATCGTAATAACCTTCTGTTCCTACATATTTATGCCATGTAATCTCTAGCGTTTCTAAATTCACACGAAGTAACAGTCCATCAGGGGTTCTTGTTGACGGAATAGAGGCATTTGCTGCAATGAATGCATTACCATTATGAAAGCAGATGTCGTGAAAATTAGAGTATGTTGAACCCTTCCCCGTCAATGTTGCAGTCTTGGCTTTAATAATTTGTCCAGTCTTTGCATCTTGGATTGCAAAAAAGAGTTGCAAAGTTGTAGCTCCACCGGGTTCAATACCGACAGTAAAAATAGTGTCAGTATCAGGACTGGCAGCTGATCTTTGACTCACATATCTCTTTTCTTTGCAAAGATGGTAACAGAAAAAAGATTCCTCATCCGAGTAGTCACATTGAGAACTGTATACTCTGACCACTTTCGCACCTCATCGTAAAAACGGCTTTTTATTTCAACATCGCGTGAACTTCCGAAGAAAGGAAGAGTTATGGTGAGAAGTTTTGCTGGGTCAGTTTCAATATAGTTAAAAACTTCTGCTCCTTCGAAAGTCACTACGACTTGCGTTTTCGTATGTGCTGATGGAGAGCTAGGGTCAGTAACAGCTTGTGCAAAGGTTATTGCCTGTCCGGCTACTTTGATTGTATCTCCGTCTTTGATGTTCGTACAAACAGGCGGTGCAATGAACTGCAAGACATCCGCAGTTGCAAGCCTTACCGCTTTAGAATCAAGAGACACTACCCCCTTGTCCGTTTCCTGATTGCAGAAAGCGTAATATGTCTTATTGGTTTGTAGTAGATGGACTCTGATATTATGCTCCACCCCGTTCTCTTTGTGGACTGGGTACGCAATATTCTTCCCTTCTGCATCAGAGCACATCCAGAACGCTGTGCACTTCAATGTATCCTCAGGGGCATAGGCAAGGCGTGGTTCTGAAGCACGAAGGATACCCCCGTGGGTAACCGCCCCGTTTTGGTGAGAGATGATTGCGGGTGTTGCAATGGTATCTGCTGCTAGCTTAACCTTTTTTTCCGCATGCTTCGCTTCTTGCGCTGCCAACGTTGCTTCATCACGAACTGCAAAGGTAGCATCACGGGCAGCAACACACTTTGCTTTTGCATCAAGGCACAACACCTCTGATGCCTTGGATGCTTCTTGCGATGCCTGTGCCGCATTTCGTGCCTCTAGTGCTGTCTGCATCCGGTCAAGCATGAGCTTGCTCAAAGTTTCACCAGCAGAGCGAAGTTCATAGCGGTCTATCTCTAGAATTTTGTGTAGCTCGCAATCAAGATTCGGCACCACACCGTACAGCGTATCAGTCCGTCCGTCAGGGTGAATCACTCTGAAACGATATTCGCTCCCCTCCGTACCAAGCTCGTTGGGAAAGAGGTTCATAACCGCCACGCCCTCGGCATCCGTGACCACTTCAAGCATATTCGGCACAACCAGTCCCTTATAACGTTCAAGGGATTCAAGCCGTGCTTCAATCTCTGCGCCCTCAACGGGCTGCCCGTCCTGATCGTAGATAAGTGCGGTTACGGCAACGGTAGGTATGGTGCTCATAGCTATATCCATCCCGGAGTCATAAAAAGAGTTTCAGAAGAGCCTGTAAATGCGACCTTGCCCTTTGCCTCGGCAATGTAATCATTAAACAGAGCAAGCTTGACCTGCGCCCCTGTCAAATCTTCCCATTCCCTGCCGCGCATGGATTTAAGTGATGCGATGGCACCATATGCAATGGCATCTGCCCAATCATCATACATCCCCTGCTGTAACCCTTCTGAAGATCGGGTAGGCTTGAGTGCTGCTGATATTTGCAACATATGGTCGTCTGGATACGTACGGTACAGGGTCAGCACATCTGAATCGGACGAATACTCTGTGCGCGGAATAGCGCGGCTGGCTGTCATGTCATACACACCAAGGATAGAGACTATCCGAGAACCACGCTCCGGCAGCAATTCAATTTGATTGCGACCAGCTTTTAGTTTTACGGGGTCAAGAGGCATACGCCATACGCCTGTTTCAGCAAAAAACTTTCCCGACGCTGAAATGATATGCCGACGCACCACCGCCTTTGGAGCCTCTGAGACTTCCGGCAACACATCCGGCATAATCGTATCCCACTTTACTACACGCATCTATTCTGCCTCCTGCACTTGTACAGGGAAAAAGAGATCAGCTTTCAATTTGACACCAAGGGTCTGATAAAAAGCGGTCAGGTGATGCTGCGCCTTTGCTGCATTGGCATCGCCATTATCACCTGCAAAAATCTTGTAAAGCATCCAGTGAATAATCGCACCGGAGTAGACTTCAGAAACGGGCAATGCATCGTCAGGGCTGGCAATGGCATCCGGTATAGCCGAATACGTCGCCTCAACCCATACGTCTTTGTCTTTTGCTACCGCTGGCAGCACGTAGTAGACCTGTGGGTTGGTCTTGGCATCATAGGCGTAGTTGTCGATTTCTATACCGTCTTTTGACCAGTCTGCTGTCTTCAGGGCATCACGGGCTGTTGCAAAAATGGGTTCTCCGGCTGTGTGCCCGTCTGAACCCATATTCTGTACAACTTCTAATAGCCGCAGCGCTTTTTTGCTAGATTGATGCAGCGCAGGGTCGGGGATGAGTTGCCGCGCCCCTGTCTCAAGTTTGATGGATTCCGTCACCGCAGTGGCATCCGGTCTGTTCATGGCAATTTCAAACAGCGCAGAATTAAACAAATCCACAAGTGACACGTCCGATTCGTCTGCCTGCTTCTCCCAAGGCCAGCGGCGGGCATCTGGAATCATATCTTGTAAAATGGCAGACACCTGTAAGAACAGTTCGCGGGCTTTCATGCTTACACCAAGGCTCTTGCTTCTTCGATTTTCACTTTGATTTCATCTTTAGTATCATCATCAATCACGGCAATACTAAAGAATAGCGCAATGTCTTTCAGTTCATCGCGGTTCAATGAAGACAAGCCCTTTGTCATGCAGTATTCACGGCGTGCATCTTCCGCATTAAGCTGTGCTGCAACCGGATTAACTGCCTGCTGTAACACTGCCTGATGCGGTACAGGGTCAGGTGTTAAGCCTACGCTTTGGGCGCTGCTGGATGTTGCCATTGAGGCTGCAACAACAGGGTCTATAAGCTGACCGTTTGCATCGCATTCAACCATATCCTTTCTGGTCGCAAGAATGGGGTTATAGCTCACCACACGGCGGTTATTGATATTCAATAAAAATCGCTGAGACATGCTGTATCCTTTTTGAAAAGGGGAAGAGCTAGCCCTTCCCCCGTTATGTGTTACCCAAGGGTCAATGCGGCATGACCAAAAGCATCTTTCTTAATCAGCTTAAAGCCATAGACCTGCAAACCACGCACGAGATCACCGAACTGATTCGGGTTACGCAAGGTTTCGTTCTTTGTGATCTGTGTAGCAAAGGTCAACGCAGACTTATGACCGAACACCACATTCACAGCTTTCTTCTTCTGGACAGTAAAGCGGCTCATGAGGTTGGACTGGTAGATGGTAAAGCGATCAACCATACCGATGCGCCCGTTACGGAGCATGGAGGTTCCGTCACCGGTTAAGGAAGCGTCTTTGAGTTCAGACTTTTTAATCAGCGCGGTATACCGAGGAGGGAGTACAACGTAACGGTTTGATTCCGGCACGTTCTGCTCATCAAGCACGGTTCCCATGTCAACCAGCAAGTCGACAATGCTGTCCTTGGTCACTACCAGCGGAGCAGCAGCGGTTCCAAGGTTGATATCCTGCGAGTCTTTACCAGCAGTTGCACCAGCGTTATGTGCATCGGCATCTGCGTAGATGTCTGCAAAGACGCGCTTATCGACTTTACTTTTCATCTGCTCAGAAGCATCTTCCGACCAGTTGTTCATGTAGTTCAGGTCAGACTGGCGGCTTTCCACATCGTCAATGTGAAAACCGAAATATGCGCCCTTATCAATAAGCAGTTCCACCTTGCCGCCCTGCGGATTGTCATACACAAGGTCTTGGCCTGCTTTGTAGTCACGGACTTCAATGTCCGGCACTGTGCGGATAATGACCTTATCGCCGTGCGCACTGATTTCGCCTTCGTAATCAGTATTAGCGATAGCTGCGATGGTGGATGCCGGGTAAAACTTTTCAATCAGTTTGCCCGACCAGATTGTTGGGATATACCCACCGGACATGCTCGGACGTCCGTCTACGACTGGATATGCCATTGTATACCTGTCCTTATGTCAATGGAGAAGGGGCTACCCGTCTGAAAGAAAACGCCCTTCAGACTGAGCGGCAAACAAGTCCTTCTCCTGTTCCTCTAGTTCAGCCAGAGTAAAACGGCTTTGTCCCCGAGAGGCTTTGTCTTTTTCTGCATACAGTGTGTTTACGTCGCGGCTGGTCCAAACCCGCTTATCCCCTGTGTCGTTTCCGCCTGTAGTTTTAGGAGGAACCAATTGTTCACGAGGGTCAATGCGGGGCTGTGGCTCCGGCTGCGGAGTGTCCGCAGGCTGATGTGAGTCTGGCTGCTGGGCTGAAAGCGCTTTGGACGCTTCATACATGCTGTAGATAGACGCAATTCCCTGTGCATTCTTCTGCTGCATTTCCCGTTCTGCCTTTGCCCGCCATGTTTCCCCGCTCGGGGTATACTCTTCTAAAAAGCTATGCCACGCCGGATCATTGTTTTTCTGGCTCCAAAAATCAGGAATAAGCGCTTCGACCTGTTCATTAAACAATCGCTGCGCCTCTTCTGCCTGCGCCTTTTCGTTTGCGGTGCGGCGTGCTTCATCAAGGGCGGTCAACTCCTGCACTTGCTGTGTGGCAGCCTGTGCTGACTCTGCAATCGCCACCATGTCGTCACCGTATTCCTGTCTAATGGTATCAACATCAAACGCTGGCTGCTGCTCTGAACGCTGAGCACGTAGGTCATGAAGCGCCTGTAGCTCTGCCCGTGCTTCTCGAAGCTGGCGAGACAGTTCCGGCACTTCTGCACTGTACTTGCCCTGTAGGGTAGAAAGCGCCTGTTTGAGATGGGCGTTTTCTGCCTCAAGGGTATCCGTTTTACTCTGTTCCTCTGTTGCTGGCTGCTGGTTTTCCTGCGAGTTGGCCTGCTGCGCGGCAGAAGGAGGTGGAAGTGTCGCATCGTCTGCCTTATTCTGTGCATCGTTTAGCTTCTGAATAAGAGCGTCTGCGGCTTCGCCTTGCTGTTTCGCGCCTGTAGGTATCAATTCTTGCATCAGGTATTCCTTTTGTATTTGCGCTACTGCCCCAAGTGTCCTCAATTTCCTCAGAGGGCTTGCTGCATAGTATCCTCTCCTGCACAAGACAGGGCTATGCACCACGGCATGAATCAATGAAGGGCTTGGTGTCCGGTGTCTTTTGTCGTCCTAGCAAACTGCAAACCGTCCATACTGTGCGGGTACAACTCTGCTTACAACTTGCTCGAAGTTTCAAAAGGCCGGACATGGCTAATAGGGTGTTTCGCCATGAATTTGTGCCTCTTGCCGTTTTACGGTCTGGATACGTTCATGCGGAGTTTCAAGCGCCTCAAGTAGTTCAAGGTACGCCTGCGCCTTGCCTTGCAAGATGCGGATTTCCATCTCGTCTCCTGCTCGTACAAGATCGTCCTTACATGATGTAATCTCCCGCCGGATAACGTCACAAAGCACATTTCCGTCGGAAGCACCCTGCAATCTGCACAGCGCTTCCAGTTCAAATTTTTCCAATGATAACATCTAGACAACCTTCACGTCTTGACCACTGACAACTCTTCCTGAAGGGTCTACCTGATTTCCTTGGGAAAGTTGCTGTTGCGGCATTTGTGATTCGAGAACCTGCGCGATACGCGCCCTGTTGTTTGTTCTGAGCAGTTCGTCCTTGCTCGGAATGATGCTGTCTTCTGCAAAGTCAAGCCCTTTCAAAACGTCGCGCAATATCTCAGCAAGTCCGTTATTTTCTTCTAAGAGCGCATACGCTTTATCGCTGGTCAGCAAGAGTTGCAGCAATTCCTGTCGTCTAAGCTGGTGAATCTCTTTTGCCACCAATGATTGTGAGCCACGGGCAACCACATAGAGGTCACACACCAGCTCTTTCTCCGGCTCGAACATAAGCAGCCATTCATAGTTGCGGGTTATGGAAGGAACGATGGCGTCTGTATCAATAGATTTGACTACGCGCTTAATCCCTTTTGACGCTGACGCCATCATCATAGACATGCCGCCTACCGTGGAAAGTGCGCCAGTAGACTGCCCGATGCCGTATGCATAACGGGGGATACCGGACTTGTTGTCAGCTTCCGTTGAAAACTCTTTATATATAGTGATAAGCTGCGGTGCGATATTCGGTGGCACAAAGAAAGAGATCGGCACTCCTGCACTCTGTCCTGAGCCTGCCGACTGCCAGACTTTAAACGGCACAACACGCAGGTCCTCGCCTTTTGCCAGCCTGTTCATGTCAACAACTGCTTGTGGACCTGCTGCAAGCGCCATGTTCGCACAGGCTGCACGTACTGCGGTGTTACATACGTCCTGCACATCCGCGATAAGTTCCGGGAGTCCCTTGCCCACCAAGGAACCAGCTATCTTATGGAATGAGGATGCGTAGTACGGAATACGTCCGAGCGGGTCAGGGTTCAGCACGGCTTTAATAACGTATTGCCCGATAAGCCACACTTCCACCTGACATTCTGCTGTTACGTCCTTGATTTGTTCACTGGAAAAGCCAAAGTCGATAAGGTGCTGTCCTGATACATTGCCCCAAAATTGCACCGCATCTATCTTTTTGTCCGGACTCATGTCATCGCGCTTGCGCCCTTCAAGAGATTCACGCAAGGAGTCCGCAAGAAAGTGCTCTTTGTAGCCAGATTGTCCATAATTTTCGAGCACTCTGCGAATAGCATTATCGTTGTAGCCCTTCACGCCGATCAATGCGTGCAGGTCACTACGGGACATGCGATGCCGTTCAATGACATATCCGTCTTCTAAGCGTGAAACATCCGGTGCCCAATAGACGTCTAAGGGGTTCGGTGCGGTTGTCTCGTGCACAAAGTGCTCTTCCGGCTTAGGAACGCGCCTACCCTGCTCATCAACGCCCCACACCAATTTCTTTTTACGCTTCACCACAGGCGCTTTTAAAAAGGCAATAGGGTACGTGCAGAAGTAACAGATAAACTCAAGCATCGCCTCTTCCCACCTACCCGTAATCAGCGCATCCTCAAGATGCCTTGATGTACGCTCACATCCGGTGTCAGACTCTTTTTTCAGCTCTTTTTCCACCACTGCGCGCAGGTTCTCCAATGCCTCTTTCACCTGTTCGGCGGTTATGTAATCACCCTGTTCGATGGCTTGCAGCGTCTCCTGCTTCACGCGGGCTGTAATCTTTTCAGTTATATCTGCGGGTAGATCAGGGACAGGTGAAGACTTAATGCTCCACGGCTTTTCATTACCGGGAAACAGGATATCGATAATCCACGATTCAGCAGCAGTGCATTTTTCATCAGTAATCCCCATATATATTGGTGGGAATCCTGCCTGCTGGATTGCATTCAGCTTTGCGGCTGAATACTTACTGCTCCTGCGCTCAAGGCAATTGAGCATACGTAGTTCAAACGGATTCTTAGCGTCTTTAGCTGCCAGAAAGCATTTGCGTACGTATGCAGCAAGTCCGGTTATCCCTGCCTCTGCCTCTTTTTTGCGTTCCTGCGTTGCCCTGTGCTCTTCTGCCTGCACTTGTCTGATGGTGTCTTCGGTTCCCACCACCCTGATTAATCCATGTGACATGCTAGCACCATCCTGATGTATCTGTTACTGGTTGCGGTTTGGCGTGTACTATTGTTCCACCGGACATCATTTCAAACCCCATAGCGAACGTCTGGAATGCGTCAGCACCGTTGGAGTTAATGTCATGCAGCGGGTGTGATTGATATGCCCCTGTGCGCGGATTGTATGCCTTGCGATAGTTCTTGAGACGATCAAGCCCCGTGGCACAATGCTCCTCATCAAACCAGCACTGTGGTAAAATACGGCGGGCAGCTTCAATGGAATCTCGCTTATCTTGAATACGGGGAACCGCTACAAAGCTAATCCCCTTTTCTGCTGCGGACTCTTTTCGAGTCTTACCTGTAGCCATCTCCTGCACTTCAATATCGTGCGGGGCATAATGCCCTCCATAGTTGTAGCCCTTCTCGCGCAGCTTATTTGCATAAAACCCAAGCCCTTCATGATTATTCTCATAATAATCGATCACTCTAACTTCCCGCCCAACAAGCTGGACAAACCAGATCGCCATACAATCGTTCATGCCCAAATCCCAAAAGGTATAGGTCAGCGCTCCTTCCTGTACGGGAACCTTAGTGATCTGCCTGCGCTCGTAGAGCTTCATGAATTCTGTACGGAAGTAAGCGCCTTCGATAGATTTTTCAAAGGCTTCTTCAGGGGTGGCAGGGTATTCGCGCTTCATGTCTGCGCCAAGGTTCTGAGCCTTCAAGGCGTACCATGCTTTTTGTGCTGGATGCAGTCCGATTTGATGCTTGGCGTTAAGCTCATCAAAATAGCCTGCCATGTCCTGCGGAATTGCTACGGGGTGTTGCTCTCTAATGACGTATTCAGGGTTCTTCCACCAAGGGAAAAAGAAAAACTTGTAATCCAGATGAGTCAGCTTTGCTTCCTGCCGCGCCAACTCCTGCCCCCGCTCGCAGTAATCGTAAAAATATCCCTGCTGCCCCTCTGCTGTTGACTCAATGGACACCATACCGTCTTGTGGGACAGCTTCGATTGCCCCCGTGACGATCTCCTTTGCCCGGTCAGGACGCTCTGCACAAATTTTTCCGAACTCTGAAATATGCAAATACTGCAATGTACCGGAGCGAAATGAAGTACCCACTCGGATTGAAGAGCCGTTCTTAAACTCGAGCATCTTTGCCTGCGAACGCACGGTGGGAATGGCATCACGAATTGCAGGAGCCAACTGGTCATAGGCAAAAGTTATTTTATTAAAAATTGCTTCAGCCGCATCAAGGTCTTGGGCTATCAGTCCGCACTTTATGTTGTTTCCAAACAGCGCTGCATCAAGCTCAAGCATGGTCATAAAGGTGGTAAAGCCAAGCTGCCGCGCTTTTAAGATGACGTTGCGAAACCACCGTTCATTATAAAATGTTTCTTGCGCCCAATTAAAACGAAACCGCACCACCTTGCCGTTTTTATCCTGAATCCAGTACAGGTTATTTAAACGCCAGCGGCGATTGTCCAAACACTCCACAAACACTCTTTCCTGCTGCGCTTTGGGAAGAGCGGTAATGGACTCAATGAATGGAAACTGTTCTGCCGACTGCGCCTTAATCATCTATGCAACTCCTGCTGTTGCCGCAGACTCCCTGAATAGCATCTTCAATAACATGCAGTTCATGCTCATGTTTCTCCGGTGAATACAACCCCTTCACTTTTAAAGCCATGTCCAGAGTCTTGCGCTGCACCTCAAGGGCTTCGACTTCAATCATGTCTTTTACTTCACCCTTCTCTGCAAACATCTTCGTTTCTTTGGCATCAAGGAGCTGCACGAGCTTTTGTTTCAGCACGCTATCAGAAAGTCCCTCTTCTTCTAGCCATGTATCTATACGAGACTGAAGAGCCTTTTTATTCCGATAGCCAATTTCTGAAAGATTCGCGTCGTTCTTCCCACTGTACCCAGCAGCCCGTGCTGCATTGGTGGCATGCATAAACGTAGAACTGCCTCGGTCAAGATACGCCGCCAGCCACAGGCGTTGCTTTGGTGTCATGCCTTTTTTCTTAGCCATTTGTGCGCTCCTCAAGACGGATAACTTTCTCTTTGGTGGCATCCACCTTTTTTTCCAGCTTCCCCACTTCGGTTTTTGTTGCATAGGTTGAAGCGTTTGAGAGCTGGCATGTATGCCTGCGCTCCGCCTCTTCATCTAGGCGCGCATGAACCTTGCCAATCTCGACGCGGGACTGCCGAAACTCTTCTTTAATATCTAGTGATAATTGAGTGAATTGGCTTTGTCGCGTTTCATCACGCTCATCCTGCGTATTCATCATCCGGCGTAACGAAAAACCTACCCATAATAACAGTAACGACAACACAGCTCCGGCTAATCCCGTGATAATCGGTTCATTCATGCAACACACCTCGTTGAGATATTTGGGGAAAGGGTAACACAAAGGACAACCTCCCCAAAATAGCTGAAATAAAAAAGACAACCTTTACGAGCTGGCTACAGCGGCACATAAAAATGATACAAGAAGGAATGAGAAGAGCAGCAAAAACAGATAGTAATCATGCACAGATACGCGACGCTCTACGTGCTGTAGGAGCAAGCGTTCATGACATGTCCAGTGCTGGTGCTGGATTTCCAGACCTTGCGGTGGGATTCAAAAAAAAGACGTTTCTGCTGGAAGTAAAAACAAAGACCGGCAGACTCACCAAGCCACAAGTAAAATGGCACGATGAGTGGCGCGGACACCACGCAATTGTCCGTACCGAAGAAGAAGCACTAAAAGAAATCGGAGCCATCCGGTGAAGTGCACGGTGACAAATATCAAGCTACCGGACACACATCTTGTGGAATGTCCTAAGACCACCCCGCCAAATTGGTTTGTCTACAAAACGACCTGTACACAATGTCCCGACTGCTGGCGTAAAAAGGCAAAACAAAAACGTAAGCGTCGGTGATTCATCTTATTCATAAGGAGGCAATCATGCCCGGTGTAAGAGAAGCCTTTGAGAAAGCGTTAAAGGACAAGTTCACTAAATTTTTTCTTTTTATTGTTAAGACTCTTCTAATACTTCTCACGATACGAATCGTCTCAGCGAACATCCAGCCGGATATGGCACAGCTTGCTTGGTTCGGCATTGTGCTCAAACTGATGTTATGCGGTGTTGCCGTAATCGGCTTGAAGGCGGTCAATGTACTGTTCCATGCCATTCGTGGGCGCAACAGAAAAGCACTCATTGATACCATACAGGAGAACCCCATTGCGACGTCTATTTATGTTAGCGGCAATAGCCTTGCTGCTGCCCTTGTGTTTGGTCTCATACTCTCAAGCTGACAGTAGCAGATTCACACCTAAGTTTGACCGTCAGATCAAGCAGTCTATGCACAGGTGGCTCCCACATCTGGACTGGCGGTGGTACAAGGCGCAGCTCTATCAGGAGTCGATGTTAAATCCTAAAGCTGTTTCTCCAGTAGGCGCGAAAGGCTTAGCGCAATTCATGCCCGCAACATGGAAAGAAATAGCCACACTGCGCGGCTACGGATACGCAAGCCCCCATTCGCCCAAGTACGCCATCGATGCCGGAGCCTACTACATGGCAAAGCTAAGGCGTGGATGGTCATCACCCCGCCCTGGCTTAAAAAGCCGCTTCACCGCGCACAGTATTCACCATTATGTTCAACACACCGCCAGATACAGCAGTTCCTCGGACACATGAATATTCGCACAACCGGAACCTATCGACATGAATTGCAGATAGATCATGATATTTTGAATGCTTTTGATGGGGAGTGAGGGATAACTTAGAATATAACAAAAATAATAGCCCAATAACTGCAAGAACATAAAAAGTACATAGGACTTGGAGGACATTATGCATAAAGTATTTTCAATTTTTATGTGCCTTGTTCTCTCTGGCTGTGCAGCCGGATTGAGAGTTGATCAGCTTGCCCCTATTGATACGTCATCAAACGAAGTTGTTATTTTAAACAACACACAATGGAATACAAAAATGCGAAGAGCATTATCGAAGGAAGGCTTTCACGTAAAACATTTCTCTGCACTTAAAGAAATCGAACTATCCAACAACCAACGAAAAGAGACTTTCAACCTTGCCGATGCTCGGTACGGTTTAACACTCACCCCCGGAAGCACTGTAGACAGATGCTTAGGCGGAGGTGCTGTGAAATTTGGTGATTTTTCAGTCGAAGTTACCGACTTGAAAACAAATGAAATGGTTCTAGTTGTTGAACAAGGCGGATGGACAGACTTTTGTTTTCCAATGGAAGGTACCTTGTTTAAGGATTTAGCAGCAGCAATAAAGACCAATTGGGAAAACTGACCAATGGAACCTTCCCTTTTTCATACCCATTCCAAATATAAAAAGCCCCATTACTCACAAAGAGTATGGGGCTTACTGCTTATGGCTCATATTTAATTCTTAGGTATTTTTGAGAAGGGTACTTCCCGTCTATTGTTTTGCATATTTTTTTACCTTCAAGCGTTCCGTAAGGTGTATCTTTTAACGCTGAATCAATTTCTACTCTGTATGTTTTAGGGTTAATTTTGAGTAGCTTTTTATCAAACAGATTATGCAAATCAGCGCGGAGCAAAATTCCATTAGCCCGTCGATTATTGCCATCTTCATTATGATTTTGGATATGACAAGCATCGAGAGCATGATGCGGTGTCGTTCCTGTAATTGCACATCGATCGGCATACGCTCTTCTTAATACCCATCTAAATTTCCATTGGTTTATTCGAATTCTCGCGCGACGGTTCGCATACCTCTCTGGGTCATTCAACGCCTCATCTTCATAAAAAGAGCTAGTTTTAATAGGTTGATGATGCTTAACATAGCAAACCTCAATCAATCTAGCGAGCTTGGTAATAAGTTCACGCCACCCACCGTTTTCAACCAACAAATATCCTGTTGCAGGGCGATCATTACCAGCCCCCGTTACTTCCTTGCAATTTAATACATACTCTCGATAATCTTCAGGAAAATCTTGAACTTCACCCAATTGCTCCTCGTACTCATCACACATTCTTTGGGGACGCCGAAGATACCACTGAAACTTGTCTCCCACAGGACGAAGTAAAGCTAAGTTCAGCTGAAAGAGTCTATCGCCTGCATTATTATGCTTGCTCCCTATCTTTGGAATCAGGTAGAACGGCAGCTTCCAGTTTGAACCCGGTCCCCACTTTTGAAAGTGAATTGAATTGCCATTAGGCAAGTCCAACCGCTGGTAACAAATACCATCGTCTACATCTACAAGACATCCATCATCTAAGGCATCTTTTAAACCTTCCATTATGCTATAGCCAAGACCAGCTAATTCGTCATAGACCCCTTCACTCATTCCAACCTCCCACTAAAGAACAGAATGCCAGCAATACGAGTTACTCAAATTTCATACGTGATTCACTTCAACATCCAAAAAATAAACTGCGAACACATGCAATCGAAAAATGTGTAACACACCGTAAAACAAAGCTTATGAACAAACAACCATTTCGCTCTGATGCCTCGAAATCGTGCTTAGGTGTCAAAGCCTAACGAGGGTCGAATCCCTCTCTCTCCGCCAAATCATGATCCTAAGGGGTTTCTGAAGAGTACCAAATCTTCGGAACCCCTTTTGTTTTGAGGCTTTGGCACTTCCGGTGGTTTCAAGCGCCCTCATGGCAGCCCGCATAATCTGGGGGTACATTTTGGGGTACGTCGTGATATGCTCAAAATCTTGGGGGTACATTTTCATAAAAGCCTGAAACCCACGGGAGACGCCACTTTGCTAACAGAATCAAAAATACGAAACCTCAAACCGGAAGCGAAAACAAAACGCTATTTCGATGGGCACGGCCTGTATTTGAAAGTCCGAAAGAATGGTTCTAAATACTGGCGCTGGAAGTATCGTTTTGGTGGAAAAGAAAAGCTACTTGCCTTCGGAGTGTACCCAACAGTCACGCTCAAGGCTGCACGCTTTAAACGAGACGACGCCCGCAGAACGCTACTCTCCGGTGCCGACTCCGCCATTGTCAAAAATCAACAAACCACCGCGCCAACCTTTCAAGCAATAGCCGAGCAATGGCTTGCACGCCAAACGCACTGGGCAGCAAACCATCGACGCACAGTTGTACTACGACTCCACAAGGCCATCTACAATACTATTGGCTCCGTCCCAATAACAGAATTGCAGCCTATCGATTTTCTCACAGCGTTACGGCGCATTGAAAGCAGAGGCTCGCACGTGACTGCGCACAAGGTTAAGGGCGTATGTTCGCAGATATGCCGTTTTGCGGTCGCAGCTTGCATAATTCCAAGCGATCCCACCCGCGACCTTAAAGGAGCGCTTACAACGCCTACACACGGTAAATTTTCTGCATTCACCACACCGCAGCAAGCCGGAGAAGTTATGCGCGCCCTTCGCAGCTACAACGGCTATGTTGTTTCAAAATTTGCTCTGCTACTTACCGCCTATACTTTTCCCAGACAAAAGGAGCTGCGCCACGCTGAGTGGACTGAAATAGATCTGCAGCGCGCTCTATGGATAGCACCCGCAGAAAAAATGAAAATGAAACGCGAACACGTTGTGCCGCTCTCCACCCAGTCGCTCGACCTGATCCGCACGCTGCAAACAGTCACCGGTGGTGGCAAATATCTTTTTCCATCTGTTCGCACAGCATCGCGCCCTATGAGTGAAGCAACTTGCTTGGCTGCCCTACGCCGTATGAGATTTACTAAAGAAGAAATAACAGCGCATGGCTTTCGCGCCATGGCATCGTCAATTTTGAATGAAGCAGGCTACAATCCAGATGTAATAGAAATGCAGCTGGCGCATGCTCCGGCTAACAAAATTCGTGCAGCATACAACCGCGCTCAGTACCTGCCAGAGCGATGCAAATTAATGCAAGACTGGGCAGACATGTTAGACGCCTTCGAATCGCAGGAAAGCTAGGCTAGATGCGGCATTGCAGGCAGCGAATAGAAACACGCTTGCATAGCGCATTTCTGTTTGTGGCTTGAAGATTCAAACAAAAAAACAAGACAAGCTCATAACTTTCGGCAAGTTATGAGCTTTTTCTTTTATCGCAAGCAGTTGACTCTTTTGCACTACTTGGCAAAACATTGCAAAAAGTGCAATTGGCTATTCCATCATAAAACCCAGTACTGGCGGGCTCTGGCACACTGTTTTGCACCCTTCGCTAATTGCAAAAAAATGACAAAAAAATGCTCGAAGGCGGGAGCGAAGGAGTGTTTTTGATTCTAAGATATACTTTTTTCACTTACATCTCGACACCCTATTGCACAGATCCCTCAAAAAGCGCACAGTCCCTTGCTGCATACATGCTTTAACATTCTACGCTGGCAACTCACGCTACTACGAGGGACAAATAATTATGACATTATCAACGCCATCACTTCCGAAGACTAAAGCCGACACATCATACGACTCAGAATTAATGAAACTTTCTCACTATCAAAAGTATCCAAATATGATTCCTTGGATTGGTGAATATTACTCTTCTTTTTCTCCCAAGATATTTGTCATTGGCGAGAGCCATTATTTAGACAAAGGTGATACATATCACCATGCTGCTGAAGATTGGTATGCTGGTATTCCAATTGAAAAACGTGCTAACAAAGGTTGGTACAGCACTAGAGAAATCATCGGGTCAAATGTTGAAAAAATAGCCAATAACGGCAAGTGGAGACTGAAATCTCATTCTATTTATCGCAATATTGATTCAGCTCTAAAAGAATTTATTCCAGCATTAACCTACACTCCTTCAGCATTTACCCATATTGCGTTTATGAACTACTTTCAACGCCCCGCTCAAGTTACTGGTGACTCGATTAAGGTCACCGAACTCGACAGGAAAATTAGCTATGATGTTTGCTTAACAGTTGCCAAGCAACTTCGCCCAGACCTTATTGTTTTTACAAGCTCTCTTGCATTTAGAACCGCAAAAAAATCTGGATTCATAAATGAGCTAGCTGACAACGGGGCACTTGTCGGTGCTGTCCCTCATCCTAGTTGCCCGTGGTGGTATCGAAAAAATAAAAAAGGTCTTACGGGAAAAGAAAAATTTAAAAACTACTTAGATCAAGGTAGGGGACTTTTCATTTGCTTTCTCTTTCTATTCAGTAATCCGTTCTCCCGCTCCATCAAAATGGGCGGCGGCATCGTCTACGGCTTTTTCCATGCTTTTTAGGATGAAAATTAGCTCTGGGTACTTATCGCCGAATTCTTCATGCATCATGTTTAGGGAACGGGCGATGTTGTAGAGAGTCATTACGTGATCTGTTTGCTCTACTTGCTGACTCATGCTGCTACCCTCCGCTCTACGGTGTTAGCGAGCTCGATGAGCTTGTCTGCAATGTAGTCCAGCGCGAGGCTGCTTTCTGCTGTGGAAGTGTCTTTGCGGATCTGTTGGAGCGTTGCAGCTGCGTCGCGCAGCTCGTCCATGCTTGGAAGCATTCCGGTTGGAATGGTGGTAGATTGTGCCATTTGGCAACTCCTGAGTGTTGTTTGAGTTTATGAGAAGTTGTCCATAACCAATAAAAAAGGTCGGGAGTTCTCAAACCGCACTCAGCACGGCAGAAGGCTTTCCCCTTGCGGGTATTATATGACCTTCGTACTCCCGACCAAAATATTTGGCGAATATGTAATTCAAGATGCTTCCGATCACAAGATGCACTATTCCTAGGGACTGTGCATTTTGGTCATTAGACGCAAAAAAAAACCACTTCTTACGGGAGCGGATAAGCCGCTGAGTGTCAAAGGTGTTTGAGATCACCTAGGGGAGAATATGCCGAAGTTTGCAAGCAGGGTCAAGTAGGAAAGAAATTTCAGGAAACGTAATATGCTATCTTGAAAGAGTTTTTAGAAAGACATACAATTCTCAAAAATCCACTAGGAGCCTTCTCTGTGCAATATTCCTTCTTAAATAAAACAAAAATTCTTTTTCTACGAATTACAAAATTTTCAATAGCTGCGTCACTCATTTTTATCCTCCTAGTACTCCTTAGTGTAATCTCTCCAGATATAAATACTCTTGGTAAGAAAGTGATTACAATAGTAAGTTCAGATGAAGAGCTTTTAATCTCTATCGTGCTAATATCTTGTGGAATCGTAGGAACATTTTTAGCTTTTTATCAAAATGTTTTTCAACAAGCTGATCTCGAGCGAAAGAAAGACATCCATATTACATATGCAAAAAACAACAGGCCTGACTCCGAAAAAAGAACAGAACAAACTTCTGAACCATATACTCAGCAATCACTTTTTGACCAAATATCACAAAGCTTGACTCAACAAGTCTTACTTTTTGATAGAAAAGCTTCGATAATGCTTGAGCAAGGAATTAAAATTGCTATCTCAGGCGTTTTACTTCTCTTAGCAACAATCATTCTATGGAACTATTTTCTACAATATTTAGGTAGCGCTGCAAGAACAGAACACTTTATAGGGATAGTTTCGTGCAGTTTAGTTTTTGTTTTTCTTCAAGCACTTGCGGTCTGGTGCTTAAAACAACACAGAGCATACGTTGATGCTTCTCTTTACGTCACCAAAATTCGTTCTATTTTTGAACGTAAAATGCAGGCTTATCTTTTAATCAAAGAATTTTCTCAAGGTAAAGAAGGCTACCATAAACTACTCGACAATTTCTTAACCGACATTGAATGGCCACCAGAACCACTAAGCGCAAAACAACAAACTAGCTATGCAAAAGAAGCTGCTGCAACATTAACAGAAGTTACAAAGTCTCTCCGCGTACTTCATGCAGCACACGATAAGCCTGCCAGTTCACATCGCAGATATCCTAATCCATCGAGATAACTAATGTCGCTAAACTTCATCAAAAAATACTCAGAAATCCTCTGTCTCGGAGGATTTCTTCTTTATTGGCTTTGGGATACGAAGATATCGCCTTTCACAATCAACCTTAGCTCCAGCGAATGGGCTAGCCTCGCAAATGCTTCTGCCTCATTAGTCCTTGCAAGTATTGGTATTTGGGGTGTTAATAGTTGGAAAGGGGAGTACAAACAAAAAGAACAATATAAAGCTGCTGTTAATTTCGGCGAACATGCAAAAAACTCTGTTGATGCACTCAGACATATTGCGAGTAACTTTTACCTACCACATGAGATACCCAGCGATATGTCAAATTCAGTTGATAGGCATAGTGAGATAATTATACATATTTTAAATTCTTATATGACAACATTTAGCAAACTCTATACTTATCTTAACCGCTCTCAAATCGTATTAGGTGATGATGCCAGCAGCATCTACAATAAAATCCATCAATCGATACATGATATTAAAGAGCATTGCTCAAACCATTACGACATTGGAGAAAACATTAAAATGGTAAGGGCACAGGCAAACATTCATGCGCCAGGCATCAGTCTTGAAGCAAAACAGCAAAGCTCCTACGCGCTCATTCGAGAGCTTGAAGATAAAAAACGCCTACTAAGAAAAAATTTCTTTAAAGAACTAAAAGAAGAAATTGCTATCATCCAAAATTTAATCGATAAACTATTAGCAGAAAATACAATTTAAAATGAAACCTCCCGCCTCATTGAGACGGGAGGTTTTTTATTTTTAACATCAAATTTTAAACCGATGCCCACATCTAGATTATCTGAGACTCAAGGGGAACCAGTTCAACTAAGCTTAAAATAATACAAGTGACAAACTACTCACCACGCTCAATTGAAGACAACCCTTCATTAATCCTTGTCATAAATTGACCACTCATGTGAGGTTTATACTCTGTACGTCTTTTACTGTCTGCAAGGGCAACAGTATCTTTAAATGCATCAACTCTTACTGAGTCAATATAGTTATACAGGTCAACTTCAGCACCATTATTTGCATCAATTAACAATTTTATAGCATTAAAACTGCTCATCAAAACAGGATGCATCTTTTCGAGCGCTTTAGGGTTATGAGAAAGCATAAAAGCCCATCGTGCCCTTGTAGATGTATGACTTTTAGCAACAGCAACGTTATAGGTATCAAGACCTTGCATTTCATAAACAAAAATATTTATCGCCTTACGAAGTTCCTTAACATGCTCGCGACGCGCTTTTAACTGACGTTGTTTTTTACGCTCTGCTCTTGCATGCTCTTCTTGCCTTGACTGAGCATTACGGTTTTTCTCATTTTCATCTTTTTTAAACGTACGCTCCTTCGAGTTCTCCTCAATAATAAGGGCTCGGTCCTTCGCATTCTCTTCTATTGTTAATGCTCGGTCTTTCGCGCTCTCTTCAACAAAAGCCCCACGGTTCTTTCCACCTTCTTCCACGGTTAACGCTCGATCTTTGGCATTCTCTTCAATAATTACGGCTCGATCTTTAGCATTTTCCTCGATAGTTAACGCACGCCCCTTCGCATTCTCTTCTGCAGCAAGTAATTGAGCCGCTTTCGCTCGTGGTGCGACATGTACCACTTCCAGATAGTAATTACCAACGACAGCTGCAATAATCGCTACTAAGCATGAAACTAAAATTTTTTTCATCAATTCTCCTTTGAAAGAATAATATTAGAGATCAAGGGGAGAATATTACCTAACCTTCAATCAATGCAATACTTTTACTTATAACTGTTTTACCCCCTAATCCCCTCAACACGCTCCCGACACTCTTCAACCCTCTCCCCATATCCTGCAATTGCTCCGCTCTGATGCGGTGCGTTCGCAGTGCTGCCGGATACTGGGTGCGTGTGACTGGCTAGTACCATTGCGAGGTCATGCAGCGCCTTCCACACCTTATCCATTTCATCCAACAGCGATACGCCACCAGCTGCGCCGCTGCTTCCAATTTTAATCTTTGGCGCGGCTATGGTGAACACGCTCCCTGCAGAGTGGGTGGTTGTCGATTTCGACGCCACAGAATGCGCGCCGCCGACTGTTACATCGCTATTACCTTCTATAGACTGCGTAGCGTTGCCGCTGATCTGCTGCGTGGAGTTGCCGCCGATTGATTCTGTACTGGTTCCGGCGATGGTCTGGGTAAAGTTTTGCCCGACGGTATTGGAGTCTGAACCTGCTATGTTGCTTGTTCGGCTGCCCTTCACTTCTGTTTGATGATCTTTGCCGATGCCCTCGCGCTTATTGTCTGCCACTATGCAGCGTAGATCACGGGCTGTGGTCAAATTCAGGCTATCCACGGCTGCTATATTTGCTCGCCCGCCAGATGTAATATTCATGGCACCCAGAGCTTCTAGCGTCTTTACGCCGCCGACTTCTTCAGTGCTATTTTCTGCAATGGTTCGCACCTCTCGCGAAAGCTCATCTACTGCTTCCACACAGCGTCGCACGTGGCGCAGGCTTTCATCCGTTATCGCAGCCTCACTGGTTCGCAGCCAGTTTCCTTGCGTATCCGCACTCTGGTAGACTGTGGCAGACTGTTGCCAACGCAAGTCGCCGTTAGTTAACTGTGGTAGAGAAAGCCCCATGGGGTAGATTTGACGAATCACCGGATGATCGGCTCTACCATAGGCAAAGCCCAGAACAACCAGCGCGCCTGCTTCTGGAAACGCAAACAGACCAGACTCCATGCCTGCACCTACTGGCACCGGCAGCGGTACAGCCTCGTAAATGGGGAAGGCTTTATCACGCGCACCTTCCGGCGTCAGAATCTCTACATCCACCGCATATCGAGGTCTAAACCGCTCGCTCGTGCCACCTTGCTCCGGAGCATCACACACCTTTACCACCCGCGCATATCGATCAAGATGCAGCCCTGCTGTCAGTTCTGGAAAAGTTCGCAGCACCACGCGCATTATGAGTTCTCGCACTGAATCACCATTTCATGCCCTGTTAACTGGAGTGATGTGAGGCGCTGCCCGTTGAGCAACACACCCGCACGGAGCGCAGGAATTGCCGGAAGTACTTTTGCGCCGGCTGCTGTGACGCCCGTAAAAAACTTTTCTTCTATATCCACTGATCGCGATGCCCAGCAGCTATGCTGCCATGAGCCTACAAAGACGGAACCATCCGGTTGCGGCTGCCAGAAATAGTCCTCTATGCCGAACACAACCCCGAGCTGATCCATGCCATGGTAGCCGCTACCGAGTGTTTGAAAATGCGGAATGCGGCGCGTTGCGTACGGCTGCTCCGGAACTGTGAAGGCGAGATTTGTTTTGTCGCTGTAGGCGCACAGCACATCGTGCAAGGTGGGGTGGCGCAAGCTTACGGGAAGTTGAAAACTGAGGGCGGCTGCCATTTCTCTGCAAAAAATCTTTTGTGTGGCAGCATCTACCGTGTGACTGTTTTCAATGTAGCCGGAGAAAAATAGCTGATCTTTGTTCTGGTTCGAATAGCCAAGCCGCAGCTGCACTATGCCGCTAAGCGGTTTTACCGACTGCACACGAAACAAAGCGCGACCGGAAGTGTTGGTTTCCAGCCGCACATCATCTTCCACCAGATCAAACAGCTTACCGCCAATGTAGAGAGACTTGCGCAGCTTCATGCCAGTGCCTCGTCTATTTTATGCAGAATGCTTTCCAGCATTGTTTGCGGTTCCTGAACGGCAACTGCGGTTTGTGGCTCTGCATCCGGCTGCTTTGGCGCTATGGCTGTGCCTTCGCTCTTTTGGGCTACTGGCTCCGGTGTTTTTTCACGCTTCTCGGCTTTCTCCGGAACGCTTAAATATTCACGTAGCGTGAACGCCACAGCCCACGCTTTCACCCCGTCTATGGGCTTCCAACTGAAGCGATCAGACACGCGCACCTGCTTAATCCCTGCCGCATTCGCTTCACGATTAGTGATGTTGTACACCTTGCCCTCGCCATGCGCTCCACGTGCCTCTATGACGCGGATAAGGTCGCGCAGCTGCCTTGCATCTTCACATCGAATATTGGTTGCTACATTCAGCTTTTTCGGCTTCACGCCTTTATCCACGCGCGCTGTTCCGCTTGTTTCTCCGGAGAGATCTTCTGTGCGAATTTCCAGTTCTCCGGAAACAGTCAAAGCGAGCATCCGCGAGGGCTTTCAAAATAGAACGGTCCACCGGTCTACCGAGCATATCCTGCGGCTTGTTTGCCCATTCGCCAAGCAAGTTGCCTGTTGCAACGCGCATAGGAGAATCTGCCACTGTCACAGCGCGATTACACAAACGCCCGACGTAAGTGCCGAGCTCGTGGCCCCACAGATATGGAACAACAGACACAGTCTCTGCGCGCAAACCGCTAAGCATATCCACAACAGCTTTTATGTAAGTTGCCCATGTGTCAGCTAGTGAATTCAACTTACGGAAAGCAGCAAGAAACACCGTCGGGCGCATGTACTCTGCCATTACCTCGGCTTGTTTGGTTTGCATCGCTTCCACTTCTGTAGATTCGGTGATTGGATCTGTCAGAACAAAGCCTTCTACGCTCTTCTGCTCCATGACGTAATCCACCGCTTCTTTCCACGTAAGCACACCATCGAGCACAAAGACGCAGGCATTCCAGTTTTGACCGGCATTCACTTTTGCAGCTTCAACCTGCGTTTTCAGCACACTGGTGCTTTTGCCCAAAACGGCATCGAGGTCGGTGTCTGTATTCACCATGTGCAAGCTGCCGCGCCCAGTATCTACCAGACCAATGAAGCAAAAAAACGTTCCACTTCCTTAAACGGTCCCTGATTACGGTTAAGGCGGTTTACTTGCACTATAGGGGTTGCCATTTGCACCTCTTATTTCTTGAGTTGTTCTATGGTTCGGCGGGCTAAATCGTGTAGCATTTCTTTTTTGTCTTCTGGCGTTGCACCAAGAAACGGACGGGCTGCGGGCTTACTCTCCCAGCGGGAGGAATGCGTATTGTTGCCACTTAGCAGCTTTATCAGCTTTCCTGCCTGCCCCTGCGTCAAGTTCTCGCAAATCCACTTAATGGAAACACGTTTCAGGCGAGATCCTTTGCCACGCTTCTTTTTGACAGAAACACGATAACCGGCAGCGTTAAGCGCTTTGGCTTGAGCTCGAGTAGCAGGCGCCTTGTAGTTCGGCGTTCCATATTGCTCTGCAGCTCTTGCAGCACTCCATGGTTCTGCAATCCCGTGCTGGTGCCTATAAGGCAACTTTGCCAACACCTCGATTCCCATACGCAAGCTCTGCTGCATCATGTCCACGCCCAAACACCTGCAACCCCTTTTTCCCATTTGGCTTCGCTAAATTCTTCAGCATGCGGCGCTTGATTCTAGAATCCTTGCGCGGAGCCATTCGGCGTCCTTCTACAGTGCGCTGCTGCCGAATATTCAACGCTGCCTGCTTACGCACAGTGCGCGCCATGGTCATGATGATCCTGCGCTGCTCGCGTGGCTCCATTGCCAGTATTTGCAGCTGCTTTCTAAACTTGAGGCGGGATTTTCTATCTACAGAAAATTCAAGCGGGCTAGTTGTCGGCATGGGCTTTACCATCGAAGCCGGCTAATTCTTCAGCAACATCGATGGGCACATCTGCCACACGCCAACGCTTGCCGTTAAAAGGAATGCTGCCGTTTTCATCCGGCACTATCTACAGCGGTTCTTCAAACTCTATGGCGAGATCAACATCCGCGGTAAAGTCATCGTTCAAGCTTGCATCTACTTCCGGATCTGCAAGACCGGTATGGTCGCATTCTTTGTCGTGATCATGCAGCCAGCCCATTACGAGGAGAAGCAATACGCTACTGCTGCCGTTAAAGGCTTCTACCTGAATGAGCGCGTCATACTTGAATACGCCCAGTTCCACGCCATGTCCTGAATCGCGCCCTGTGGGGCGAGTGCCTTATCGAGCAAAGCGCCAAGCTGCTGATTACCAATCAAGCCCATAGGAGCTACCTTGAACGTATCCGGTGCTTCCAGCTCTGCTTCTGCCTGTTCACGCGCTGCGCGTATATTCTCTTGGTGAGAAAGCATTAAGCTCATAAAATTCTCCAAATCAAAATTATCTAAAACTGAGCCAGCTTTGTGCAGTGCAAGGAGCGTAGCAACTGACAAGCTCGAAGCGTATCAAGACATACGTGAGAGTTTGGCAGTTGTGAGCAACGCAGCAATGTGCGGAGCTGGCATCAGTTTTACACCCAGCCATCGCCGGCTTCATTCGGCAGCTTCACATTATCAAACTCAACTGCAACCAACTGCTCTACGTCCTCAACTACGTAGCCCTCGTTACGACTGTTGAAGTCTTCCACGCGGTCTTTTTCCGGCTTGTCTTTGATGTGACGACGCCATTTACCGTCCTGATAATAGATGGAGAGGTTCTTGTGGTTAGTGATGGTAAGACCGCGTCCTGAGTAGTTAGACGGAGTCTCCCACGGCAGCCCGCCGATGGTTGCCATGGCTGTGTTCATGGCGTTCTTTTCTGTCGGAGTACCTTTAACGGCTAAAAGCAATGCGGCGCGCTCGCGCGCAATAAGCTCATCACCCACCATTACGACCAAGCCTTTGCGCTTCCATTTCGGGATGCCCTGCAGCATGTCGTTAACGGCAAGATCAAGGTTGGCGTAGTCGCCACCTTCGCCAATGCGAATTTCGCCGGCTACTTTACCCTGAGAGATAATGTTCTCCGGCTTGCGGTCGCGCATGTACTGGAACCAACCAGGGAGCACATCCTGCATGAGCGGGTATTTAGAAAGATCTGTATCTTTGGCGGCGTGTGTACCGTACCAACCAACAAGCTCGCGGTCGTTTGCAATCTGCGACTGCACGTTGCTTGTGTAGCGATCGTGGAAATCTGGGAACTTCGCCCACACGTCCATGGTCTTATAGGTCATGTACACATCACTGTTCACTTGGTGCAGCTGGTACTCGTACGGCTCCATACCAAGCACATCGCGCGGCATGCGCTCTTTACCGTCCACACTGGTATCTGTTCGACCAGAAACGGGACCGGTAACGCAGCCTAAAATATTCTGCCCCTGCAGCTCGTCTACTGGGATAACGTTGATCTTCGGCAGGAAGGTAGACTGCTCTACAATCTTATCTTGAAGCTTTTGCTGAACTGTCGGGGTAAGAGAAAACTGCTGCTGAACGGAAGGAACGCCGTAGCCTTCGCAATAAGCTTTGCAAAGGGCATTGAAGGCTTGTCTTGTTAATGTATTCAACCGTGCCCCCTAAATGAGTGCGTTGCCGCTGGCAGGGTTGGCGTTTTCCGGAACGGATGTTCCGCCGGCTGCACCTTCCATGCGCTGCGCCATTGCGCCGAACTGCTCAGAAAGTTTTGTCATGCTGTTTACAAGCGGCTCCAGCTGCGCGGAGAAGTTATTCTCCGGTTCGGTCTTAACCGGTTCCTGCGCCAGTTCCGGTGCTTGCGGCGCTGCCTGCTGGCTTTCAAACTTATTTGCCAAGCCGTTAACGGCGCTTTGGGTATCGGTTAAAGCATTAAGCAGCTGCTTAAACTGGTCGTCCTTCATGCTTTCCTCTTGTGTTTCTGGTTCTGTGATATTGCTGCCGAACAGCGCAGCGCCCAGACGCTGGAATAAAGAATAGGCTTCTGGCTTTTGTTCGTCCGGCTGCGCTGCGGCAGCAAAAAAGGATGGTAGCTCTACGCCGGCGTAAAATTCTCCGGCTTGCTCGCTATGCTTGGTACGCTGTGCGGTGAACAGGCGAATCTGCTCGGTTCCGAGCGAGGCAGGTGTGTCGGTAATGGCAATACCGGCTAGGTACGCCTTACCGGAGTTAGCAAAGTTGTCCCAAATTTCTATGGAAGAATAGAGCTTCTGCCCTTCCTTATTCTTCTCCAAAAAACGCCAGCCCGGCTTAAATTTGGCGTATAGCTCCACCAGTTCCCCGTTTTCGCGTGCTTCCACTGCGGCTACGGTTCCGTGGTTGCCAAAAAAGCGTTCGTGCTCCGGCCAAATTACGGCTTCGTACGTGCTTGGACTGTAGGATTCTGCAATCTCGCGTAAATCCTGTGGCGCAATTTCGCGCCCGTCCATTGTAGTGCCGGACTGTGCAACTTTGATAAACTCTGTGTATAACATGACGTAACCATACACGGATGCATGCATGTTACAACGTAAGCGAATCCTATATATAGATTGTAGGACTGTAGAATGGGGAGATATAAAGGAAGGATATGTACTGTAGCGCAATGCCGCAGTATCCTGAAGAAATAAAAATAGCAGCGCGTGACTTGTTTTTGCGTAAACACACCATTGCAGAAATTCACACAATGCTCAACTTGTCTAAACGCACGCTCTACCACTGGAGAGATAAAGACGGTTGGGACAATCTACTACAGCACGAAAGCACCATCAACGCCACCAAGCGCCGCCTTGTGCTGCTTACAGGCAAGGAGAATAAGGACAAGACAGACCTTGCAGAGCTGAACACGCTTGTCTCTATTTTAGAGCGCCTGCAAAAGCTTGATGAACGCAGACGCAACGCAGAATACGGAGCTAATCCGCAAGACGATGACGGAAAACCAAGACGCTCCAAGGACAAGAAGAAGCCCAAAAAGAAGATTAAAAACGACGTATCGCACCTTACTGCAGAAGACTTTGCAGAGAAGCTTCACGGCGACTATTTCGTGTATCAGCACGAGCTGCGCGAAGCCAAGCGCTACCGCAACCGCTTCATTCTTAAGTCCCGCCAGATCGGTGCCACGTGGTACTTTGCGCAGGAAGCGTTTGAGGACGCATGCCTCACTGGCGACAACCAGATATTTCTTTCCGCCACACGTGCGCAGGCAGATGTTTTCCGCTGCTACATCATCGCCATTGCCAAGCAAAAGTTCGACATTGAACTGAAGGGGAAAGACAAGCTGGAACTACACACAGCGCACGGCACAGCCACGCTCTACTTCCTTTCCAACAACTCCAAAAGTGCGCAGTCGTACCACGGGCATGTATATATTGACGAGTGTTTCTGGATTAACAAATTCAGCGAGCTCTACAAAGTTGCCACCGGCATGGCGACACACAAAAAGTGGCGGCGCACCATATTTTCCACCCCGTCATGCGTCAGTCACGAGGCGTATCCGCTGTGGTCTGGCGAACTATACAACAAGCGCTTCAAAACAAAGCGCGTACAGTTTCCATCCTTCAAGAAACTACAAGCCGGTGTGGAATGCGTGGATAAAATCTGGCGCAAGATCATCACCATTCAGGATGCCATGGCAGGCGGTTGCGACCTGTTCGACATCAAGCAGCTGAAGCTTGAATACAGCCCCGAAGATTTCGCCAACCTATTCGCCTGCAAGTTCATCGACGGCAGCCTTGGCGTGTTCAAGCTCTCTGCCCTTGAGCAATGCTACGCAGACAGCAGCGACTGGCACGACTACCGTGCAGACATTCTGCGACCATTCGGCAACATGCCCGTGTGGGGTGGGTACGATCCGTCCCGCAGCCGCGATGATGCATCGTTCGTCATCGTCGCCCCGCCGCTGGAGCCGCAAGGCACCTTCCGCGTACTCGCCCGCTTCAAATGGCTTGGGCAATCCCTGCGCTGGCAGGCGGAGCTGATCAAGCAGCTCACCCAGCGCTACAACTTCACCTACATCGGCATGGACACAACCGGTCCCGGCTTGGGCGTGCTGGAGATGGTAGAAGCCTTCTACCCGCAGGTAACGCCCATCCATTACGGGCTAAAAACCAAAACGCACCTCGTTCTAAAAACGCAGGACGTAATCAACACAAACCGCATCCACTGGGACGCATCACTCACCGACATCGCCGGAGCATTCCTAACAGTAAAGCAAACCTCCACCGCCAACGGGCACATTACCTATTCTGCCAACAGAACATCCGACACAGGGCATGCAGACGTAGCCTGGGCAATAATGCATGCCCTGCACAACGAGCCGCTTGCAACGCTACCGAGCGGCGGGTCTGATTTCGCAATGAGTGCTTAGGGACTGTTTTGATGCCTCCGGCGGCTGGGCTGAAAACTTTGAAAAGTTTTCCCCCAGACCCCCTTTTAAACTTTTTATTAGCGAGCCCACCTCGTTTTTTAATACATCAGTCAGCTTAAAGGGGACTACCCGAAACAGAAAGGTAGCCCCCTTGCGGCTACCAGCAACATAAAGCAACGGGCGACCTTCGCCCCTAAAAGTTTTTGGAGAGTCCAGAGAACCTTGTTCCCGTAGATTGTAATTTGAAACTTAACACCTTGATGAACTTAGGGCTTCAAAACAAGAAGCCCCATGATATGTTGTCCTTACATGAAAAAACTCCACAATGGAGGGATAACTACATGGGGCATAAACAGATTACATTTGAAG